>CALHBQ010000511.1 GCA_937930815.1 uncultured Saprospiraceae bacterium
ACAAACTTCAAGTGACATTAATAGATTAGCTGCTGGTGATTATACCTTAACGGTGACAGACGATAATATGTGTGTCGATTCGCTTCAATTTAATATTGGAGGAGCATCTCCACCTAATATTATTGAATTTAAAAATGATACTGTAGTTTGTGCTGGAGATATGGATGCATCATTGACGGTTACAGCAAACGCTGGAAGCTCACCTATCATAGATTATAGATGGTCAACCAATGAATCAGGAGCAATGCTCACTACAATATCTAATTTGACAGATGGAGAATACTATGTAACCATTGTATCTGCTGATGGATGTGAAACGATAGATACTGCATTAGTTGTGGCACCATCGCCTGTGGTGATTGATGATATTACAATAAAGCCTCCTACTTGTCCAGGTGATAATAATGGAGTTGCAATTATATCTGTTACAGGAGGAACCTTACCTCATAATATATCTTGGAGTAATAACGTATCTAGTCTAGGAAGTTTGACTTCAGATGAATTACCAGCTGGGAGTTATTTTGTTATAGTTAGGGATGCTAATAATTGTCCGAACTTTGCAAGGGAAGATTTTGAAATATTAGACCCTCCTTCGATTGAAGTGGATATAGATATTATTCAACCCGTAAGTTGTTTTGGAGCAACAGGTTCTAATTGTGATGGAATTGCAACAGCCACAGCTGCATATAGTGATGGCACAGCAGGAACATTTACTTTTACGTGGGAATCTGGAGAAGAGGATCTGAATGCGATTTCAAGTACTGCGAATATGTTATGTGCATCCAATCAACGGCTAACCGTTACAGATGGAAAATGCGTTGTTTACCCTGTAATAATGATGTTCCCATCAAACCCACCTTTAGAAACACGAGTTGAAGCATCTTCAGTTAGTTGTTTTGGGCTTTCTGATGGCGATATTTCATTGCAAACGACAGGAGGTCAGCCAATTTATAGTTATAATTGGCTCAATCTTCCATCACAAGCAGTTGACAATGGAGATATGGTTTCGAACCTACCAGCAGATACTTTCTTTGTAAATATCACTGATGCTAATATGTGTACTTTTTCTACGTCAGTGATTATTACGGAGCCAAGTGAGTTTAGTGTTCAAATTGATACGTTACAAACTTTTGATGTAGAATGTCCAGGGGGAGACAACGGACAAATTGTTGTAGAAACAATGGGAGGAAACAGTGGAAATTTGAGCTACAACTGGATGCCAAATGTTGCGACGACAAGTTCACCAGGGGCATTTGATTTGGTCTCAGGAGTTTACTCCGTTGAAGTTACAGATGGGCGTAATTGTAAAGCGACAGCTACCTATACCGTTAATGAGCCACCTCCAATTCGATTTGAATTAGATACCATTGAACCAATTCTTTGCTTTGGATTTACGACAACTATTGGCATCATTAATCCAAGTGGAGGAAACGGAGCATCATATGCTTACTCCGTCGATCAGGCACCTCTACAAGATATTAGTTTTGGTACAAATGTCTTTTCAGGGCCACACATTATCGAAGTTTTTGATAGTAGAAATTGCTCTGTCGATACAACAATAAATATCACGCAACCTAACCCGGTTGTTATTAACATTGACCCAGTCATTGAAGTTGAATTGGGAGATAGTTTGAGGTTAATTCCTCAATTTAACCCGGGAGGAGCGATGATTAACTTAGATAGTATTTTTTGGACACCTGGAGATCAACTTTCATGTGATCGTTGTCCCAATCCAGTTGTAAGACCGTTTGAGGATCAAGGGTATTTGATTACTGTTTATGATGTGAATGGCTGCCAAGGAGATGCAGAAGTTTTTATCGAGGTTGATAAAAATAGAAACGTTTTCTTACCAAATGCTTTCTCACCTAATGGAGATGGAATCAATGATGAGTTTAGAGTCTTCACAGGTGTTGGAGTATCCAAAGTAAATTATGTAAGAATACTTGACCGCTGGGGAGAATTGCTTTATGAGCAAAAAGACATTGATGCTAATCAAAGTGGTATTCCAACTTGGGACGGATTCTTCCAAGGAAAACCAATGGATCCTGGTGTATTCATTTACTTGGTAGAAGTTGAATTTGAAGATGAAGTGAAATTGCTTTACAGAGGTGATATTACCTTATTGAGATAATTCCCTTTTTAAAATAAACCTAAAAGCCTTCGTACAAATCATTTGTATGAAGGCTTTTTTGTTGAAACTTGACTGTGAAAATTAAATAAATAGCTCTTGGAATTTTCAACCTTAAACATTCAACAAAAAAACAAAGAGTGATAATACAATAGTATAAAAATTTACTCAGAGCTATTTTCCAACTTAGTACACATTTGTACTTTAACGTAAGTTTTTAAAATGAACTTCCAATTTCAAACGTTTATTTCAAGTAGCTTCTTAACTTTGCCGAAACACTAACTTAAAATATGTTACCAACTTCTTCTCCCGAACTCGTAACGCCGCAATCTCGCTCTACTATGGCTGATGTAAAATTGTTTTCTGGTGTCAATTCAAGATACCTCTCTTCTAAGATCTCTGATTATTACAACCAAGATTTAGCTGATTATACGCTCCATACTTTTATGGATGGCGAAATGCAGCCAGTCATCAATGAGTCTGTACGAGGTGCGTATGTATTTTTTATACAATCAACCTTTGCTCCTTCCGAAAACCTAATGGAACTCTTGCTGCTTGTTGATGCAGCCAAAAGAGCATCCGCAGGTTATATCACGGCGGTTATCCCATATTTTGGATATGCTCGTCAGGATAGAAAGGACAAACCACGTGTTCCGATTTCAGCAAAGCTAATTGCAAATCTATTGCAAGCTGCAGGTGCCAATCGAGTTATGACAATGGATTTTCACGCAGATCAAATTCAGGGATTCTTTGATATTCCTGTTGATCACTTAAAGAGCCAAGCTATCTACATTCCTTATTTACAAGAAACGGATTTGTCGAATGTGATTTTTGCATCACCTGATGTTGGAGGTGTAAAAAGAGCAAGAGCTTACGCAAAACACTTCGAAAAGCGATTGGTGATTTGTGATAAATATAGAAAAGTAGCCAACGAAGTAGCGAGCATGACCGTCATCGGTGATGTGATTGGTAAAGATGTGATTTTGGTAGATGATTTGGTCGATACAGCAGGTACGCTTTGCCGTGCAGCAGATGTTTTGATTGAAAATGGAGCAAAAAGTGTAAGAGCACTTTGTACCCACCCTGTCCTTTCTGGAAAGGCCATCGAAAATATCAACAATTCAAAATTGGAGGAATTAATCGTTTGTGATACGATTCCTTTAAATGATAAAAAGTCGAAAAAAATTAAGGTACTTTCTACTGCGAAATTATTCGCTCGTGCGATTCGAAATACACATGAGCATCGTTCGATTTCTGCATTGTTTGTGGAAGAGTAGTTTCAGTCGGGAGTCTGCAAAACTGAAAGGAGTCAATAGACCTAAGTGTTTATTGACTCTTTTTATTTTTTTCCTTTTTTGTTGAACCCTCTTGCAGCCCATTTGAGTGGGATTGGAGATTCGAATAAATCTTTACAAAAATATCTCGTATCAAAAGCTGCGGTGTTATCATCCAATGTTACTTGCGGAATCCAGACATTGTATTTTTTATCAAGTTTAGAATCCCATTTACCAGTTTTATGAGTTTCAATATAAAGCGCTCCGCAAAATGCCAAAGCTGAGGGAAACCAATTATCAAATAACTCCCCATCATTGTGATTCCACTTTATAGCTTCATCAATAATTGATAATCCATTTTCATCTATTGATAATTGCTCTTTATCAAAATTTAAGAGTTGAGGTAATTCACTAATCAAAGAGTCAATGAAATTTGGGAAATTCTTTCCATATTGATCCGATATTTTTTGATATAAATGTTCCCCTTTCATTCCAGCTAATGCTAAAGTCTTAAACTTTTCATATTCAGCTTGAGCTTCTCTAACTTCTTCAAGAGTATTATATATTCTTAAAGTCAAAATTGACAATTTCTTCCCTGCTCCATTAGATTGATTTATTTCATCAATCAAAATCCAATAACCTCTTTGACTTTGATATAAGTTACTCCAAAAGCTACCAACAAAGATTTTCGTTTCCTTTAATGTTAAGTTATGGTTCTTGATTATTTTTTCAACATATTTTGGATAAATGACATGCTGGTTCGGTTCAAAGTCATCTAAAGGATTTCCATTCGCTAATTCTTTCATATAGTGTTCATCGTCAAATTCGTATTCAATCTCTTCTATATCGCTATGTTCTGCGGAAAGTGTTTTAATGTCTTTATAGATCGTAGCAAGTCGAAAGTTACTGTATACTTCTAAAAATAGAATTTGAGAAGAAGTAAGTCGGTAAACGTCATAATTATGATATTGCGGAGAACTGCTTTTGTACTTTGTTATTTTAGTAGCCTTATGAGAATTACTCAATTTCTTTCCTTCCTCAAAGGGGATTTCGATTTTATAAGAAATGTTCTTTTTAAAATTCGATAAATTATTTTTTACAAAGCGAACCCTTTCTAATTTTTTAAAATCTTTTTGATTATCTATCAATATTGATTGTCCATCATAAAATTCAATTAGGAGCTGATTATTTGATAGCCGATAAGTTCTTGATGTCCATTTTTTTCTTAATGATTCATCTTTTCTTCCGTTGAATATTTCAATTAATTCTTTTGTTTTTTCTTTACTTGAAAGAGTTACTATTATCTCTTCTTCTTCAGTGTTAATTATTCTCATTTCTTGAGCAAATGAATTCATCGAAACTATGAGTAATATTATCAGTATTTTGTTTTTCATTTCTTTTTTGATTGAAATTAGTAGCTATGAATTTACAGATGCTTTTCTTTTTGAAGAATATGCTCCACAATTACCTCCCCATGCTCCCTCGTATTTTCAATAAAAAATTTACTCGTCAACATACCTGCACAAACGACTCCCGCCAAGTAAACACCTTTAAGATTTGTTTCTAAAGTATCGGAATGATGTGTCGGTATTTTCTCAGCTGTCTCGGGGATTTCAATTCCCAATTTTTCTAAAAAAGGAAAATTGGGTTTGTAGCCCGTCATTGCAAAAACGAAATCATTTTCGATTTCCACATTTCCATCTGGTGTATCTAAAACAACCGAAGTTGCTTTTATCTCTTTGACATTCGTATTGAAATGAGCTTTGATGCTTCCTTCTTTGATTCGATTTTCAATGTTTGGTTTTATCCAATATTTCACCTTTTCATAAATCGTTGGTTTGCGGACGGCCATGGTGACGTCTGCACCTTTTTGCCATAACTCCAATGCTACATCACAACCTGAATTGGCTGCACCGACCACCAATACTTTTTTACCAATATAAGGATGTGCCTCATCGAAATAATGCTTCACTTTTGGCAAATCTTCACCTGGCACATTGAGCAAACGAGGAACATCATAGAAGCCAGTACAAACGATAATATGTTTTGCTTGATAGGTTGTTTTGGAAGTAGCAACATTATAAAAGTCATCCGTTTCGTCCCGTTCTAAACCTTCAACAGATTCATAGGTGTTGATTGGCAACTTCCAAGTCTCCGCTAAACGGCGGTAATATTCGAGCGCTTCTCGACGGGTAGGTTTGTCGGTATGAGAAATGAAAGGCACCTCTCCAATTTCCAATAATTTAGAAGTAGAGAAAAAGGTCATATTGGAAGGAAAATTGAAAATGGAATTGACCATCACCCCTTTTTCAACAATCAAAGAACTCAAGCCAGCTTTGGTCGCTGCGATACCTGCACTAATGCCCGTCGGCCCTCCTCCTATGATTAATAAATCTAACATAAGTAACTTCACAATTATAATCAAAGTTGCTATCAACTAAAGGCGTAGCCTGAGCGAAGTCGAAGGCTACATGAGCAAAGACCTAATTTCTACTTTTGTTGGCTTCGGCACTTCGACTTCGCTCAGTACAGCGCTTCGCTCAGCCAACACAGATAATTAATTAAAATCCATCAATGTATTCTTCGTCATCGTCGTCTTCAACTGGTACTTCTTTTACTTTTGGCTTTTCCTTTTTAAGAATAACCTTTTTGATCGAAGCAGTACTCGGTTGATTGCTTCCTGAGAAAATATTTCTCCTTTCTTCTTCCGAAGATTGTTCCAATAATTGTATTGGCCCAAACTGGCGTTCCAATTCTCGCTGAACTCTTTTTTTCAAAACGACGCTTCGCTCCAAAGCTTTCTTTACAGAGCGCTTGCTCATCTTAACACTATAATCATCCTCGTCGTTGAGGTCTCCTTCTATTTTATAAAATAAATTTAACCAACCTCGTTTTTTTGATGGTTGAGGATCTAATTTAGGATTATGCCGTTTGAGTCGATTGAGGAGTACTTGTCCTGCATTGACTTTGACATTGTAATCAACATCTTGCTCAAATGTATGCGTCCCTGATACTTCCAGGTTAACGGCGTTGCTACGGACAAACATGGTTGGAATATATACTTTTCCTTTTTGTACTTGAAACCAATTTTCAACATCGACAAACTTGATATTCTTCAAGTCTTTCATTTTGATAATGGTTGAAAAGTCTTCTAACATTTTGAAGTCTTTCAGCTCGCCATCTGTGATTCCCAAACCTGCAAAAACAGTGAGATCGTCGTATGAAAATTCTCCTTTTTCGTCCCAGAATGCATTGATGATCATTCGAGAGTTAAGCAAGCCAGAAACATTTTCTGCTTTTAAAAACTCCTGACCAAAATTTTCTGATTGTCTGAAAAATTCGTGTGCATCAATCTCATTACATTTGATTTTTGCATTTAGATATGGCTCTTTTTCAATGAAAAATTTTCCATCCATATCAATGAGGCCATCCATCGCGCTTGCTTCTCCTTTGATGGTTACTTCGTTGTTATTAAAAACAATCGTTCCTTCAAAATCTTCTCCTTCAATTTTATTGTAATTGAAATTATCAATGGTTGCGTTGAAAGTTCCTTTCAAAAAATTAGCTAAAAACTCGCGATCCTCATTGACTTTCGTTTGTAGTGAATCGACAATTTCTTTACTGTCATCCATTTGATCTTCCGTAACTGCGGATAGTGCCATCAATCGATCGCCGTCAAATTCCTCGGCATTTAAATCGGCTTTGAAAATCAACTCTGCTTTCTTTGTATTCAAAGAATCGGCGAATAAAACGGGTAAGAGATTTTCAAAATGACCGTTAAATGTAATTTCACTTCCAGCTCCTTCGAGTTTTAGTGCTTCCATTTTAAGGTCGTTATCTTTTAAAATAACAGAGCCTCGATCAAATATTATTTTTTCGTCTTTGAAAATTAAAGAAGCATCATCCAAAACCATTTCTCCTGAGGCATCAACTCTATCGATCCTTGACATACTCAGCATGTCTTTATATTTTCCTTTGACCTTTAAATTTTTGATTTCTACCTCTCCACGGCCACTGGTGATATTTTTATTTTCAAAAAGTTTATAAATCGATTTCATCGGAATCGCGCCGTCCAATTTGAAATCAATTTTTGGATCATCAGCATTTTCTACGAGCAATTTTGCCTCAATCAATTCGCGATTCAGATAGCCTTTGAAATTTTTAACTTCGAAAGTTGTACTCGATGCTTTTCGATATGCTCCGTTAGTGAAATTTGCCGAAAAAGAAACATCTTTCAAGTCATCTTCCAATCGAGGACTCGTGATTCGTCCATCTCTTAAAATGAATTTAGTATCAATACTTGGATTTGATTTGCTGGTCAGGCGACCTTTGACTTTTGATTCAAAAAGAAATTTTCCTGTACCAGAAAAATCGTTGAGTGGCTCTAAGTACTGTGTTGGTAAAAGCTGAATAATCGATCCTAATTTGCCTTCGCTACAAGTGACAGATAAATCAAAATCTGTCTCATTCGTTTTTGCTTCACTATCAACAAAGCCATCTACTTTGAAAACATTTCCATCAATCGAGACATCTAATTTTTTAAAATCATAAAATCCTTTATCACTATTAATATTGAGCATCGCATCATAGGCAATCTCTTTTCCTACCAAATAACGGTACTCGCCAAAGTCTACAAACCTCGAAACCATGTTGGCATTGGAGGTCATATCAAATTTTGTAGAAGAGAATTCCCCAGAGAAAACGGCATCTTCCAAAATAATAACTGCTTCTTGCTCGGTTCTCTGGTCTTCATAAATTAATTCTATGTTTTTTAAGGTCGCTTCTTTTAATGAGATAGCCATGTCGCTCCCTTCGTCAGTTCCGCTTGATTTTGTAATATCGTAGTTGGCTCTTCCTTTTTTATCAAAGACGATCATCAGTGCGCCATCTTCGATTTGCACTTCTTTGATATTCATTTTTGTTTTGAAAAGGCTAAACAAACCCAGCTTGAAACCAATTGATTTTGCTTGTAAAAGATTCTTTTTTCGAGTGTCTTTGACGACGACATCTATCAATTCAGCAGAAACATTAGGAAATCCACCAAAGAAATTCAAGTCAAAATCCTTGACAGTGAGCTCTGTTTTCAAAGATTTATTGACTTCCGTAATAATTTTATCTCCAATCTCTTTTTCAAAAAATGCAGATAAAACCACCGTCGCTATTAGAAATAGGAGAAAAAAGATGCCAAAACCGATAAGAATTTTTCTAACCATAAGACTTTAAATAAGGGAAATCCAAAATTAGCCAAAAGGAACTTTATACACGAAATCAAACGTTAGAAATAAAATAAATATTTTTTTAAAAAATAATTGGTTTGAACTTGCACTAAACTAATAGTAAAACTATATTTGCACCCGCTTCGAAAGAGGGGCGAAAAATACTTTGAAAAAAGTAGGACTTTTTAGTCCAAAAATTATGGGCAATTAGCTCAGTTGGTTCAGAGCACCTCGTTTACACCGAGGGGGTCGGAGGTTCGAATCCTTCATTGCCCACTTAAAAGGCTTCCCATTTGGGAAGCCTTTTTTTGTAGCACAGGCATCCCTGCCTGTGAATGATGAATTGGATAGCACTAAACAATTTTCACAGGCAAGATGTCTGTGCTAAAAAAAATCCCTCTCAGTTAATTACTGAGAGGGATTTTCTATTTACGGCTTATTCGAATCATCATCCTTCAACCACTTATCCAACCAACCAAAATACTCTCGATGCCATAGCAAACCATTTTGCGGTTTTTGCACCCAGTGCCCTTCATCTGGGAAATATAAAAAGCGACTTGGAACACCTTGCAATTGAGCCGCCTGAAATGCTTGCATCCCTTCCCCAATCGGTACACGGTAATCTTTTTCTCCATGAATCACCAAAATCGGCGTATCCCAATTTTGAACATATTTGTGAGGAGAGTTTTTGAGATATTGTTCTTTCATTTTTGGATCCCAGTAAGCGCCTCCGATATCTTTATTTGCAAAAAACATTTCTTCCGTCGTTCCATACCAACTTTCCAGATTGAATAATCCACAATGAGAGATAAAACTCTTGAATCGTTTGTTGTGATTACCAGCTAACCAATAAACGGAGTAGCCACCAAAACTTGCACCCACAGCTCCGAGGTTATCTTCATCAACGTAAGGTTCTTTTGCAGCTTCGTCAATTGCGGACAAATAATCCTTCATTGCTTGACCACCCCAATCACCACTGATTTGGTCATTCCATTCTCTACCGAATGAAGGGAGTCCCCGTCGATTTGGCGCTACGATGATATAATCATTCGCCGCCATCAATTGAAAATTCCAACGGTAAGACCAAAACTGACTAACGGCCGCTTGTGGGCCACCTTGACAATAAAGTAGTGTCGGATACTTTTTCTTTGGATCGAAATCAGGTGGATAAATCATCCAAACGAGCATGTCTTTTCCGTCGGTCGTTTTTACCCAAGTCTCTTTTACATCGCCCATTTTGATGTTGTCCAACATCGGTTTGTTGGTAAAAGTCAATTGGGTTTCTTTACCTGTTCGAGCATCTACACGATACAATTCATGTGGCATAGACATCGAACATTTACGGCCAATCAAGTACTTTTTATTGGCAGGAATAACATCATAATAGTTGTGTGTTCCTTTGGTAACCAATTTGAATTGTTTGCTCGCGACATCAATGACTGCCATTTGATTGGTTGCCTTTTCGCCGGTAAGGCAATAGATTTTCTTAGAGTCTTTCGACCAATGCGGATGATTACAAGCTCTATCCAATCCGGCTGTTAATTCCGTTTTCTTTTTGGTTTGAAAATCATAGATGAAGATTCGATTTCGATCACTTTCAAAACCTTCTTCTTCCATGCTATTCCAAGCCACATATCGACCATCAGGTGAGAAGGCAGCTTCCATGTCATAGCCATTCATTCCTTTCGTTAAATTCGTTGTTTCTTTTGTATTCAAATCATAAACGTAAACATCTGAATTGGTGCTAACGGTGTAATCTTTTCCTGATTTTTTCTTACAGGCATAGGCGATTTTAGTACCATCATGATTCCATGTAATTTGCTCCATTCCTCCAAAAGGATTGAGCGGCGCATCAAAAGGTTCGTTCATGATATTAGTTGCTTCGCCTATTAATTTGCCGTTTTCGTAAGGAGCAATGAAAATATTACTGTTGGCCATGTCATCCCAACTTGACCAGTGGCGATACATGAGGTTATCAATGATTTTTGCCTCAGTTTTAGGCAAATCATCATATTTTTCGTTGGCATGTTCTCCATATTTTACATCTCTGATAAAAAGAACATGTTTCCCGTCAGGGGAATATTTAAAGCCATTCATTTGTTCGTCACTGACTTTTTTCTGACGTACGCCATTTGCACGCATTTCCCACATGTTTCCATCTTTTAGGAAACCAATTTTTTTGCCATCACTACTGTAAGCACCATTGTATTCGCCTCCCTCAAATTCAGTGAGTTTGATGGACCTGCCTCCTTTTGTTGGTACTATATATAAATCACGATTGCTCGTTTCTGATGCCACATCATAACGGGTGACACCATATAAAACAGATTTTCCATCAGGGGAAACATCGTCAAGCGAAACGCGACCGAGGTCCCAAAGTCCTTCGGGAGTTAGGCGGCCATCTTGGGCAAATACTACTGAAATAAGTAGCGTTAATAAAAAAGTTATTAATGTATTTTTCATGGTTAAGTTATTTTATTCAAGTTATAATTACAAAAATACACACTTCCTTCAAGAACAAGTTCTAAACCCTCCAAAATAAGTCACCGCCTCAACCGCTGATAATCCACATAATAAATAAACTTCACGGAAAGACTATTCGACTGCGGCAAAGTACCCAATTCATCTGAGATGTTATTGAAATAATTGGTTGGCAAAATCTCATCGATCTCCTGACCAATGATCGCGTTTTTCCAAATGATAAAAAGGTCACTCCCAGGTGCAAAACGCCATCTGAAAATCGCATCAATATTGAAGGCATTGAAATTTGTATCATTCACTTCATCGTAAGTGGAAGGTTCCAATTGACCGTTGGACGGATGAAGGTTGAAGTAATCATGATTCACAACGGTCGCCCAGTAGTGGCGCAGTCGAAATGATAGATTCATTTTATTATTAAAAGCATAATTACTTCGGATGCTATTTTCTATTACTTTTTGATCTCTTTTGGCATAAATGATGGTATCATCATCCAAGGTGGTCGTCCAACCAAGCTCTTTATTTTCTTTTGTCAAAACAGTTCCTAAGATAAACGAGAGTTTATCACTTGCCCTTATGCGAGGAAAAAATCGCAACTCATAACCATATCTTCCCTCTCCTTGATTGTA
>CALHBQ010000512.1 GCA_937930815.1 uncultured Saprospiraceae bacterium
AGAGCCTCTTACTTCTGTCAACTGACGTCCATCCAAAAATGGATCATTCATATAGTAGTAAAAATCTCCATCACGCAAACGTGTAAACTGGTCACGAAGAATAGCCATCATCGTTGGTCCAACAGATGAACCATTGATAGGGTCTTCTGCCAGTAATCCAACCCATAGATCAATATCATTCAAATCAGGATAAACAGATTCTAATGCTGCTGCTTTGTCTGGATCTCTAGTGATGTCTTGAAAACTTCGAGCACTTCCTCTTGTATATTGACGTCGAACAGTATTGTAATCAGGCAATCCATGATCACGACCACGTTGAATATTCAAGGCAACTAAATCCAAACCTCTTCCTGGTCCAAACAACAGCACTCTTAGATTATCAACTACTTTCATATCGACCTCTTCTTGCACTTGGGAAGAAAGGCCTTTTAGTATAGGCTCGATGCCGTTGTCTTCAACAACTGCAGTGTTAAAGAATCCTTGGAGCAAAGAGATGGAGCCACCATTCACGTCATCACAACCATCGTCCTTCAAAAGAATTTCTTCTGTTACCATGGTGTGTCCTAATCGGTAAGCCGCAGTTGCAAACAAGTTTGAAATGTCTGGTTGAGCACGGCTGTCGTATGCTCGGTAATTATCTAATCGAATCCCAAGTGCAGGCAAAAATTCGTTGAAAGTAATTGCTTGAAGTTCTGCACCAACTTGCTTTCGAGCCATTTGATAAAGTTGCTCGTCATCGCGAATTCCTCTTCTCATGAGGACCTCACATATTCGATTGTGTTCTCTTACGAAAAGGGTATGAAGTGAGGTTAAACCTGGTTGCTCAGCAGCTCGGATGTCTCCAGCCGCAAAGGTTACCGTAGTGCCTCCTCGATCACCTGCCATAGAAGGAGCTGTAGGATCGAGTGAACTTGATTTTTCGCCGTCCACTGTATTGTAAGGCAATAAATTTCCAGCGCTGGTTTTCATTTTACCATCTTGGAAAGTCCTCAACCAATCCGCTCGGTCTTGATCGCTGCCGTAAACATTGGAACCGTCAATCCAGGAAGTGATCAAATTGGTTTGTTCGCGAGTGCTATTAGTACCTGTATTGTCATGAATTTCAGATCTGAAAAATGGAATAGGTGAAGTGAAGGTTGGGTCATTTGCAGGAATTGAAATTGGTTCATACTCCACATGTCCTTCTGGAGTTAAACTAATGTCATGATCAAGAAACTGCCCAAAAGTAAATACCAAAGAACTCAAGTTTTTTGCACTTGGAATAGAAGCATCTTGATCACTCACTGCATTTGAAATCGCCCGTGGGCTTACTCGGTTTTCACCAGACATATCATTCCATTCATCAGTTGTTGCGTATTCAGCAGTCATTGATCTTCGGAGTGCGATGTCAGTAGCGCCGTATTCCATCCTTGTAGTTCCAGAAACATTATTCATCGTTCCATCAATTGTTCGGTAGGTGTCGTGTTGGCTCTGTGGCCTTGTCGGTGATTGCAGTTGTGCCCGTGGCTGATGACTAAAAGTTCGTCCGTTATTTGTCCGGAACCTTCTTCTTTGTGCTTCGGCAAAATCGATGTTGATTGTCAAGCCAATTAAAACTAATAGAGATGTGAATACAATTTTTTGGTATTGCATGTTTTGACGTTTTTGAGAAGGCAACTTGGATTTAAAAAATAAATCCAAGTTGCTTCTAAATTAGAGAAACGGTTTTGTCTACATCTCTGGCCAGAGAGAAAGATAGGCTGAAAAATATTTTAGAGCGATTCAGATATCTTCCCAATCTTTGATGATATTGTTTTGTGATAGTTGCACGAGGGGTTGTGTTTGTTTTGAGAAAAGTATTTTTTGAGATATTTAAATAAATGATTATCAGTTGTTTATGTAGATTATATTTTTTGAAATAAATATTCAAGAACTACTTTTATCTTAGCTTCAAATTTAAAAAATGAGATATGTTTTCACCTTCACCCTTTCTTTTTTCTTATTAAGTGGCTTTGCTCAAAATTTTAGCAACTGTCTTCAATTCAAAGATTTTAAAATTGTTGTGATCGGTTCCTCAACCGCTGCTGGAACCGGAGCAAGTGTCAGAGATAGTGCTTGGGTCAATCGCTACCGCACACATTTACAAAATATCAATGCTGGAAATGAAGTTGTCAATTTGGCGATGGGTGGTTATAGCACTTATCGGTTGTTGCCGTCTGGAACGACGAATCCGATGAATCGACCTGAAGTTGATACCATGCGAAATATCACCGCCGCTATCGCAGAGGCACCCGATGCAATCATCATAAATCTTCCCTCCAATGATGCCGCTTCTGGCTGGGCGGCGATGGAGCAATTAGATAATTTTCAAACAATATATGAAACGGCTCAGCAAGCACACATTCCAATTTGGATCTGTACGACGCAACCGAGAAATTTTTCTGCGAATCAAGTTCAAATTCAGTTGCAAGTTCGGGATTCGATATTTGCTCGGTACGGAGATTTTACGTTAGATTTTTGGTCTGATGCTGCAACGCCAGATGGTACACTCGATATTCTTTACAACTCGGGAGATGGTGTTCATTTAAATGATTTGGGACATCGAAAAATATTTGAAAGGGCAAGAGATAAAATGATTCCTCAATATTTATTTGAGGAAACGGTCGTCCCCGATTACGAAGTGAAAAGTTTTGAACAATTGGGTGGTTATACTTGCTCCGATGATTCGATTGAAGTTGAATTGGTTTATTCTAATTTAGGTTTTCAACAATTGGATTCCATTTTTGTGGAGTTTGATTATTTGAATGGAAATTATCAACGCAGTTTTTTGGCAGCTGAACTTTGTAAATTGGATACGATTCAATTTGCAGTTTCTTCTCTGGCGAATGAAGGTTCAGGTTCTATCAATTCATCTCTCGATACTTTGGAAACGAATAATCAATTTACAGCGACGTTCTCCATTATTGATTCGCCAGTGATTGATATTGAAACAGAAATTCGTTTTTGTGAAACTGATTCATTTTTCTTAACCCCATTTTTTGCAGAAGCAGATACTTTCTTTTGGTATGAAAATGAGATATCTCAAACCCCAATAGTGGTAGGCTCAAATTTTCAAACCAATTTAATCTCAAACGATACGACCTTTTATATAGAAGGAATAAATGGCGATTTGTTTTATAAAAATTCATTATTCACAACTGGCCAATTTAATCGAGATTGGAATGGAATCATGTTTGACCTCGTGGCTACGGAGCCAACGATTGTAGATGGATTTTCTATAAATATGTTTTCAACAGGTACTCAAGTAATTGAAATTTTCACAAAAACAGGTTCTCTAATTGGCGCCGAATTAGATGCCGCTCAATGGACACTTTTTAAAATAGACACTTTGCAAGTTTCCACAAGTGGTGAGTATGCGAAATTGAATAATCTCGATTTGGCACTTTCTACCAATGATACAGTTGGTATTTATTTGCAACTCCAAGACCCTACTGCAGATATGAATTATTTTGCAACGAATAGTTTAGAAGTGATTCAAGACTCAGTCATTAGTCTTTCAAATGGAACGGGAATTACTCATAATTTTAGTGAAACTTACTTTCCACGATTGTTTAGTGGAGAAGTATTTTATCATCACGGCTATCGACAAGAAGGAGATTGTTCGACTGGTCGAATTCCAGTTTCTTTGATTTATGAGGAACCAATAATTAATTTAGGAGCGGATACAGTCTTAGGTGTTGGTGATTCAATAGTGCTTGCTGTTGATTCGACGTTTGATTCACAGCAGTGGAGTAATGGTTCTACTGATGATTCGATAACGATTTATTACGATGATTTGATGAATGTTGAAAACATATTTACCGTCAATGCGATTAATGATTTAGAATGTACCGCCACAGATACGATTATTGTCTATAAATTTATTTCGAGTATTTTGAATGTCCATTCCGAACTCAATTATCAACTTTTTCCAAATCCAGGAAATCAATTTTTTGAAATAAAAGGGAAATCAGGTTTTGCTAATATTTCAGTTTTGAATGCAACTGGACAGTTACGTTTTAAATTAAAAACAACTTTACCCAGCTCATTTAATTGGTCTCAATTAGAGACGGGCGTTTATTTTTTGAAAATAGAATCAGATGAAGGCTTACAAATCATTCGTTTTCAAAATATCAAAGAATAACCCTTTTGAAATTTTCTAAAAGAAGCGCTTTTTTTAGAATTATCATTTAATCAATAAACTGATAATTGTATTTTTATTAGATGTTTTCTAAATAATTACAAATTTGTTTAGAAAATTTGCATCAATAGTCTGATTTGGCTTAACTTTGTATTGTAAATATGATTAAAAAGATAATCATGAAACAATGTGAGGTGATGAAATTAGGCAGCCATGCCCTCCAGTCTCGGGGGTGAGGAATATAGGATAAACTTTTGCTCTCTAAGTCAAAGCTAACTACCTCGTGAAGGTTCGAGTCCTTCTCTCACAGCTAATAAATTGAAGTGGTCAAACAGCTTATAAATGTTTGAAACAATGTGAGGTGATGAAATTTAGGCAGCCATGCCCTCCAGTCTCGGGGGTGGGGAAATTAGGATAAACTTTTACTCTCTAAGTCGAAGCTAACTACCTCGTGAAGGTTCGAGTCCTTCTCTCACAGCAATTGAATTTGT
>CALHBQ010000513.1 GCA_937930815.1 uncultured Saprospiraceae bacterium
CATAAAGAAAATGCTTTTGACGATTTACAAAATCAAGTTTTGCTTCCTCATAAACAATCACAGAATGGGCCATTTGTATCCGTTGGAGATGTAAATGGTGATGGCATGGAAGATTTTTATGTTGGAGGTGCTCACTTGCAGTCAGGTGGCCTATTCCTTCAAAAGTCTAACGGTACTTTCCAAAAAGGTAATATGACTCCCTTTGAAACTGATCGTGCTTATGAAGATATGGGATCAACCTTTTTTGATTTTGACGCTGATGGAGATTTGGATTTATATGTAGTTAGTGGTGGATTTGAATTTAAGAATAACACGCCTGGCTACCAAGATCGACTCTATTTGAATGATGGTTTAGGAAACTTTACCAATCAAAGTAGAAATACGCTTCCGCAAGAAGGTATAAGTGGTTCCTGTGTCGTTCCTAATGATTTTGACGGAGACGGAGATATTGATTTATTCGTCGGTGGTCGGGTTTTCCCAAACGCCTACCCTTACCCAGTTCCATCTTTTTTATTAAAAAATGAAAATGGTCGTTTTGTCAATGTAAATGATGCAATGGTGCCAGAGTTCAATAGTTTAGGAATGGTTACCTCAGCAATATGGACAGACGTTAACTCAGATAAGAAACCAGATTTAGTAATAGTAGGAGAATGGATGCCTATAAAAATATTTTTAAACGAAGGTTCAAAATTCAGAGATGCTACAAGTGAGTTTGGATTGAGTGAGACAGTTGGGTGGTGGAATCGAATTATAGAGACTGATTTAGATAAAGACGGCGCATCGGAATATGTTTTAGGAAATATTGGATTGAATCATAAATTTAAAGCAAGTCAGAAAAAGACATTTGATGTCTATTGTAATGATTTTGATAAAAATGGCTCTTACGATATAGTATTAGCGAAATATAATGAAGGCGACCAGGTTCCCATTAGGGGAAGGGAGTGTTCTTCACAGCAGATGCCTTTTGTCGCGCAAAAATTTCCTACCTATGAGGACTTCGCGAATGCAGATATAGATGAAATCTTAGGAAACGAAAAATCATCAGCATTACATTACCAAGCACAAGAGTTTGCAAGCGTTATTTTGAAAAATGAAAATGGAGTCTTCAAAACTGAACAATTGCCTACACAATGCCAGTTCAGTGCTGTCAATGGCATTGCAACGGTTGATTTAGATAAAGACGGATTAGATGATTTGATTTTAGCTGGTAATTTGTTTCATACTGAACCTGAAACGACAAGAGGAGATGCTTCATTGGGGACTGTTATTCTAAATAAGAAGAACAAACTGACTATTCTTGAACCATTGGAGGCTGGTTTATCATTACCATATGATGTTAAGGATCTAAAGTTGATAAAGATGGGTGGGAATACAGTAGTAATTGTAGCCTCAAATGATGATAAACTAAGGTTTTTTAGATAAAAAGATCACCAACATTATGGCTCCTAATAATTCATATTTCAATCGTTTATACTCAAGCGAATGATAAAATTGAAATTTTGTCAAATTTCATAAACAATTGATTGTCAACTATTTATGAAATCTTTTTTTTGCAATCAATCCGTTACCTATTTCTTGGTATTTTTTACTTAAAGTCTAGCAAAAACTTCCAATAGACTATAGTTTGCACTATTTTTGGTTTTAGTAATGTGAGATAGATCTATTAACACTGGATTTATCGCATCCTGCCCACTACCGATTTACATTACTTGTATACAAATTAACAGATTATAATCAACATGAAGAACTCTTTACGTTCTCTATTAAATCTATTGTAATAATATTTATTACCTGTAAACCTTGCTTGGTTACGGGTTTTCATAGTTTATATATTTTGAAAAAAAACTCTTTTAAAAACAAATTTTAATAATCTCATGAAAAAAATTAAAAGACTATTTGTTGGAATTTGCATGATGTTCATGCTGTTTTCTTCTGATGTTGTAGCACAAACGTTTGTTGACGGAGCTACAGCTACTACTATTTTGAATCAGGAGTTACCAACATTAAATAATGCCCATGAGGCATTGGACAAGAATAGTGCTACTTACCGTACAGATGCCACTGAAGTGAAGAGAAAGTATTTGGCGGCTGAAAGTATATTAGGGATGATTGATGGGGCTTCCGCTCCTTCAGATGTAGAAGCTATTTTACGTGAAGTTATAGTTGTTGATTCGGGAGCTTATACCCAAATCGACGAAGTAATGTATAATCAGGCTGATTATGGTTCTCCTGAGGTGGCCGATTTGCATTCTTATCTATTTGGAATCTTAACTAACTAAAAATAACTTTCTCCTTGTATAGAAAATTTAACGATAAATTATAATCTCATGGAAAAAACGAATTTTACATTTTTAAAACTGATGAGACTCTCTGCAAGCCTATTGATGGTCTTGTGTACGTTCTCATATGTCAGTGAAGTATCTGCTCAGACGGGGGGTATCAGTTGTGCAGCTGCACAGGCTGTCACACCAGGAACCTATCTGACGATAGATTACGACGATACCAATACTGGTTCCGAGGCAAGTTGTGCCGGCTCAAGTTTTTTAGCTGCTGGTAATGGTGCTGCTTGGTATAGTTTCACTGCGACTGCAGCTGGAACCATTGATGTTGCGTCCTGCGGATATGGAGAGGACACTAACCTTTCTGTATATGAAGGCGCTTGTGGGGCACTTACCTGTGTGGGTGGTGCTGGCGATAATTGTACAATGGGGCCTGGATTGAGTAATTTTGCTTCAGAAATTACAGGAATACCTGTTTGTGCTGGAGAAACTTATTTAATTCAATGGGACGACCGTTGGTCTCCTGATCCACATAACTGGGATCTTGTTTTTACAGCAGCTACTGCTGGTCCGGCAAATATGTCTACCATTGCTCCTGACGGTTGTACAGCAACTATCACATGGGTAACTTGTGATGCAACTGCATCAGTAGAAATTTGTCCTGCAGGTACTGCCTCAGGAGGAACGGGTTGTGTTGTATTCGCTGGTTCTACAAGCCCATTGGTAGTAGACTTATGTGCTGCTGGTTTTGCATCAGGTACTGATGTGGAAATCTATATAACAGACGGTGTTGGAACAGGTCCAGCAACTACCTTAAGTCTTCCACCTGCACCATTAATGTGTGCTGGAATGCCTGCTGATGTTTTATTCAGTGAAAATTTTGACGCAGGAGGCGCCATGTTTGGTTCTGCTTGTGGTTGGAATATAGATAGCAATGGAACTGGTAGTGGTGGAACTGGACCTTTAACAGGTTCTGCACCTTCTGCACCTAATTACTTATATCTTGAAACAAGTTGTACAGCTGTAGGGCTTAACTTTGCTATTGCTACGGTCGATTTGACTTGTAAAACAGATGCTCAGTTAACCTATTTCTGGCATTTTGCTTCTACTGGACCTTTTGGTGATAATATAGTGTCAACACAAGTATCGCCTGCAGGTGCTAATACATGGACAACCATTAGAACTCACTTGTCTGGAGAGACACCTACTCAGGCGTCTCCTTTTACATTGGAATTATTAGCACTTACACCTTTTGTAGGTCAAGTAATAGATATTAGATTTGAAAGTACACAAGATCTTAGATTTGAAGATTTTGCTGTTGATGATATTATGGTACTTTCTTGTGCAGATGCTTGCCCAGCTGCAATAGCTACAGTTACAGCAGCAGCACCAGCGATAGTTGAGATAGATTGTTCAAATCCTTCAGGTTCGATTTCAGCTCCTGCAACGACAGGATGTCCAACAGGATCAACCTATGAGTTTTCAACGGATGGAACGACTTGGTCTACAGCACCACCAGCATATAGTTCAACGGGACCAGTTACAGTTTTTACAAGATGTTCTTGTGATTGTGATGCAACTGGAATGACGGTAAGCCCAATTACAACTACGATGACTAACCCAGTCATTTTGACACCAGTAGCAAATTGTAGCCCTGGACTAACAGTTACGTTAGTAGGAGGAGCAGCTTCAATAACTACCGCGATGGTAAATAATGGAAGTACTGCGGCATGTGGACCAGCAGCAGTATCAGCAAGTCCATTGACTTTTACTTGTGCAGATCCAAATCCAACTATTGTTACATTAACAGTAACAGATCCAGTGACAGGAGCGATGGCTACTTGTACTACACCAGTGACATTAGTATCACCAGCACCAACTGCAGTATGTAATGATGCTACAATCAATGTATTTGGAAATACTCCAGTTACAATGCCAGGCTCAACTGTAGCAGGTGGTAGTTCTTCAGCTTGTGGAGATCCAATACTAACAGTTAGTCCAAACATGTTTTCTTGTGAGAACATTGGTACAACAACAGTTACGGTAACAGCAGCAGATCCAGTAACAGGAGCTTCATCTGAATGTACAGCTGTTGTAACCATTGTTGGGCCAAAGGCTTGCCTTGGATCAACACCAATAGAAAATAAAGGAGGACCAAATATTGCGGATCCTTGTACATGTGACGGAGTTGGAGGTTTTGATGAAGAAGTTATCGTTCACGGTATAGGAGCAGGAGAGATGTGGGTTGTATCTGCAGTAAGTGGTTTGACCTACGGTTCGGGTGGAGCACCAGTAATGGTGGGCGACTTGTTAACTGATTTAGGAAATGGTGACTACTCATTGGTTACTAACCACTTAGATGGAGTAGGATATTCATTAGAGGTAACTAGTCCATTCTTTACTTCAGGAGGACCATTATCTATTAGTAATAAATGTTATTACCCAGTTCCATTATTTGATTTTGCAATTGATACTGTTGCTTGTGCTTTTACTGATATTATCCAGTTAGAAGGTATTGGTGTTTCGCAAAAAGATGGTGTAACATTGGTTGATGGAACAACTCGATTTACTGTAAATGGAGTTGCAGCAACTGAATTAGATCCAAATGCTTTAGGAGTTGGTTCACATACTGTTGAGTTCTGTTTTGATGCTGGAGTTGCACTCGGAACATTGAATGGAACAGCTTCTGATGCTGATGCTCAAGATGATCCAGGTTGTGAAGCTTGTACAACAGAAATATTCGTTGTATTAGGAACACCATCAACAGTTGCGTGTAATGATAGAATCAATGTCTCATTAGAAGGAAATTGTGAAGCATTGATTACTCCAGATATGGTTTTGGAAGGATCTTATGTTTGTTACGATGATTATGCAGTAGCATTGAAATATAATAATACTGCAGTAGCAAATCCAGTTGATTATTCATTAGCTGGCCAAATAATTACAACAGAAATTACACACCTACCAAGTGGTAACAAATGTTGGGGTGAATTGATCTTAGAAGATAAATGGGCACCTCAATTGAATTGTGATATTGATTTTCTTGATAAAGACGGAAATCAAATTGAAGGAGTGTTTGACTTCAATCTTGGAGGTACTAAAACTATCTTTATTCCATGTACTATTGATCCAGCAGATGTGCCTGGACCAACAGCAACAGATAATTGTGCTGGAACAGAAGTATATATAGTATCAGAAGAAGTAGTTTTTGAAGCGGCGTGTAATGTGATTAACAACTTCACAGTTACAAAGCGAATTATCAGAACTTACGGTGTAAAGGATGTCAATGGAAATGAAGGTACTCAATGTTCAATTCAGATTGATATTTACCAAGTTCCAATGCAATTTCCAGATGATATTACTTGGACTTGCGAGCAGTACGCTGCACATAACAACATTGTAGATGCTACTAACTTACACCCATTAATCTTAGCTAATATTGTAGATGGAGATGACGATGAGGTAGGGGTTAGCCCATACGAAGGTTATCCAAATTATAGTGCTAGCTCTTGGTGGTTAGATAATGAAGATTTAGATGTAACCTTGGATCCAAACTGGGATGACAATATTGACAATCCTTTAAATGATTCAAGTGCAGATTGTAATACAGCAACAACAGAAGTTGATTCAGATGATTGTAAAGCGAATTTTGCAGGAAGTTATTTCAACTGTGATACAAATGCAGGAGGTCACTCTCCAAATATCGTAAGAACACCAATTCACGATAGAACTTTGGTAGATGGATTAGAAGATGCAGATGTATTAGCATTAACTGGTTCAGGAACTCCGAGAACGGCTGATCAGCACGAAGCATGTAAGCATAGCTTTACACATGTTGATCAAATTGCAGCAGCATGTGATGGTGCAGATATCACTAAGACTTTCAAAATCATTAGAACATGGACTGCATTGAACTGGTGTTCAGGTGCAACAACTGTTGATGTTCAAATTATTAAGGTTTTAGATAAAACGGCTCCAGTGATTGTTTTCAATGATGATGATAATCAAAATGGTGTAGCTGATGAAAATGAAATTAATCCACGTGTTGGAAACGAAGGAGATATTCCAGGTTTCGGAAATAATGATGGATTCAATGATTTATTAGTTGGAAATGAGTATTCAACAAATGGTGCGCACCCAATGTGTGTTGCATCAGGTGTAATTGGAGCGCCAACAGTTACTGATAATTGTTCAGACATTGCAACAGTGAGAGTCTTTACTCCAGTAGGTGAAGCTACTCCCGTAACTGATAATTCAGGTAATGTTACTGGTTATGAAATACCAGAACCATACTTACCAGTTGGAATTCATGATGTAACTTATGAAGCAATCGATCATTGTGGAAATGTTACAAGAAGAATCAAGCAAATTAAAGTAGAAGACGGAATCGTACCTACGGCGATCTGTAGAGAAATTACACAGGTAAGTTTGTCTACTCAATCTGACGGAATTACTGATGTTTTAGCTGATTATTTCAATGAAGCAAGTTATGATAATTGTTCTCCGATTTATTTCAAAGTATTGAAAGCAGAGAATGAAACATGTAATAATGCGAATATTGATAAATATGTTGAACAGAACTTTGCTTTCCAAAGAAGTGATGGTACTGCAACTCCAGGTTTCTTTGAATTCTTTGATGATGATGTGAAATTCTGTTGTGAAGAAAAAGGAACTACAGTTAATATTATTTTGAGAGTGTATGATGTTGATCCTGGTCCTGGAGCTATTCCAACAAATATTTTCCCTAATCAGGCAAATACTGGAGATTACTTAGGACACATTAATATACCAAGAGGAATTAGAAATAATTCAAGCTTAGACCAGTCACAGTTTGTTAATGCTCAACACTTAAATGGACATTATAACGACTGTACAATCGAAGTAAAAGTAGAAGACAAAACACGTCCAGTATGTGTAGCTCCTGCTGATGTTTGGATTAACTGTAGTGAAGTAGCTGATAATACTTCATGGGATGACGACGATGCAATGAATGCTCAATATGGCTTAGCTACTGGGTATGATAACTGTAGTTATGTTATCGAGAATGTTTCTGTAAATGTTGATTTAGACCTTTGCGGTGTAGGAACTGTTACACGTACATTCAGAACAGTTGATTGTTCGGATAACAGAAGTGTAGGACGATGTCGTCAAATGATTATGATTCAGCCAGTAACTGAATACTGTATTACTTTCCCTGCAGATTTCGAAGGAGAATGTGACAATAGTTTCAGCCCAGCTGAATTGACATACGATGAAATTGGATGTGATTTGATCGCTGTAAATAGAGAAAGACTTGATTTCTTCGCTGGTGGTCCTGATGGTGAGTGTAAAAAAGAAATTTACACTTGGCAGGTTATCAACTGGTGTGAGTATGATGGAATTTCTGCTCCGATAGTTATGAGTAGAAATGGAGACAATGATGCTCGTAACATTGTAGATAGCGGTGAATACTGTTCTAATGGAAGAACTTTGAATCACGTAACAAAGAATATCTCTTACACATCAACTGGATTTTACCAGTGGGAGCAGCACGTCAAAATTTATGATAACACTGCACCTGAGGTTTCTTATGATGGTGATGTTGAATTCTGTGGTGGAGATTTAGATGAAGATCCATGTACAGGTCAAGTTGATATTTCAATTGATATTACTGAATTGTGTACGGATCAAATTACAACTACTTGGGCGATTTCTGCAAATAGCGATACATTCGTTAGTGCTGATATCGACGGTGGTGGAAACATCTCAATGAGATTGCCATTAGGTACGCACACTGCAAGATTCCAAGTTGCTGACGATTGTGGAAATGTATCACAACTTGATATTACATTTACAATTATTGACTGTAAAGCACCAACACCAGTTTGTTACAACGGATTGAGTGTTGACTTAATGCCAACAGGAATGGTAGCTGTTTGGGCTTCAGATTTTGATGCTTCAAGCTTCGATTACTGTCATGACTTTGAAGTAACTGCGAATGTTGTTACGGATAGAGTTAGAGATGGCGTTATCAACTCAGCTGACTATATGACTACTCGTCCGACTACTACTGAAGTAATGTTGGATTGTAACCACGTTGGAACTATTACTTACATCCAATTATGGGTGCATGAATTGTCAGGTGACGGTGTTAATGATGATGATTACTGTGTAACTTATATCGAAGTTCAAGACAACAACGATGTATGTGGAGTATCAAGAGCATCAATTGCTGGTAATATCGCTGACGAAAAAGGAACTAACATCGAAAATGTAGATGTAAACCTTAGCGTTGATATGACTGCAAACTTCATGACTACTGCAGATGGAAATTATTCATTTGCTGTAAATGAAGGTGGTGATTACACTGTAACTCCAATGAAAACAGATGACGTTAGAAATGGCGTATCTACGTTTGACTTGGCTTTGATTAGCAAGCACATCTTGAATGTTGCTCCATTGAATAGCCCTTACAAAATCATTGCTGCAGATGCAAATAACTCAGGTTCTGTATCTACACTTGATTTGGTGGCTATCCGTAAGTTAGTATTGTTCGTAGCGAATGATTTCCCGAATAATACTTCTTGGAGATTTGTTGATAAAGACTATGTTTTTGCAAATCCACAAAATCCATTTGCAAGTGTGTTCCCTGAAGTTAGAAACTTCAATAACATTACTGGCACTAACATGGCTGACTTTGTTGCTGTGAAAGTTGGAGATGTAAGTGGTGATGCTGGATTTAGTTCAGTTGACGATAGAAGTTTCAATGGAACTTTTGAATTGAATACAGAAGACAACAGCTTCGAAGCAGGAGAAGAAGTAAGAGTTGCAGTTGATGCAAACCTTAATTCAATCGATGGTTTCCAAGCAACGTTGAACTTTAATACGAAAGCAGTAGAATTGTTAGACATCGAATCAGCAACATTGACTGGAGAAAACTTCGGAACTACAATGACTGCTGATGGAATCATCACAATGAGTTGGAATGGCGAAGCAACTTCTAACGAAGCCTTCACATTAGTCTTTACTGCGAAAGCAGCAGGAACAGTTAGTGATATTTTGTCTGTAAGCAGTGCTTATACAGAAGCAGAAGCTTATGTAGCAACTGATTACTTGAATGTAGGAATGAATTTCGGAGGAACATCAGTTGCTCAAGTATTCAGCCTACACCAAAACACGCCAAATCCATTTGCGTCAGAAACGACGATTGGATTTGAGTTGCCAAAGGCAGATGCTGCGACTTTGACTATTAGTGATTTATCAGGTAAAGTATTGAGAGTTATCAAAGGTAACTACGAAGCTGGACACAATAGCGTAGTAGTGCAGATGACGAACAATTTACCAATGGGTGTATTAATTTATGAGTTGGAAACTTCAACTGATAAAGCAACCAAGAAAATGACTATAGTTAAGTAATTATTTTGATTATATTTTATTGAGATTATAAGTCTGTAGAAGCCGGAGCTGTAAAGCTCCGGCTTTTTTTATTACTTATATTGTTAATGTATTACCCGATAGCTGTGATTGGCATAAAATTTTTATATGAAATTAAAAAATACCTAAAGTCAAGGATTTTTTATAAACATATTAATTCTAACTTTGCGGCACGATTACAAAATGAACATAAAAAGATAATTCTAAACCGATTTATCTTGAATGAAGCACTATAAATTCATTCATTAAAATTTTATCCCATGAACAGGTTACTTTACGTACTGTTGCCTATGTTATTATGCCAAATAGCAGAAGCGCAACAACTTCCACTTTTTACACAATATCGTTCCAATCAAGGAGCAATCAATCCAGCTTCAATCAATGGTGATTATTTCGTCAATGAGAATAATTTATCCTTTGGAGCTTCTTATCGTAGACAATGGACTGGTATAGATGCTGCTCCCGTTACTCAAAATATTTCTGGAGAATACTACCAAGCTCAAAAGGGCGGCTTCAATTATCTTACAGGAGGATATCTAATCAATGATAAGATAGGCCCAACAGGTTTTACAGGAATCTACGGAAGATTCGCTGGTGTCATCACTGGAGACCCTGAATACTCAGGAATATCAGTAGGACTTAATTTAGGTTTGGTACAATACAAGGTTGATGGTAGAGAAATCCAATTAAGAGACCAAGGAGACATCATTGGAAATCAAAGCTACAGTCAATGGTACCCAGATGCTGGTTTAGGTGTATTTGCCTATACAAACTTGGATTTTGGATTGTTTGAAGACGATTACGTTTATGGTGGAATATCTATTCCTCAAGTAATTGGTTTGGATCTGACTTTTGGCTCAGATGAAGGAGAGTTTCATACCAGAAGAGTACAACACGTTTATGCACAAGGTGGATGGTACCACTTTTTGAGTGATGATAGTTTTCTTGAAATTTCATCTTGGGTCAAATATGCACCCAATGCTCCAATAAATTTAGATTTAAATCTCCGATATCAAATGGCAGGCAACTTCTGGGGAGGTCTCGGTATCTCCTCTGCAAGGAATGTACATTTAGAGGCAGGATTCATTTTAGGAGGAAACCTTGGATTCAGTAACACCGTAAAGGTTGGTTATGGATTTGATTATTCAGTAAGTGATTTTGGGCCTTCTGTTGGTTCAACTCATGAGCTGAATATAGGTGTTTCCCTAAATCGTTGATAGACAACAAACTTGAATAAACATTTTTCTAAAATCCAATAGAGTTAGAACGCAGTATTTGAACCGACTATACTAAATTTCCCAAAATCTACAGCCGACTTTACTGCACCTTCTATTTTCCCAAAATCAATTATTGCACGATGAAAAAGTTAATACTTTTACCAATTGTATTTTGTCTTTATAGTATTGCTGCTTACGCACAGCCATCTTTTATCTTTCCAACACAAACAGTAGTTGCTGGTGAACAATTTTGCGTAGATGTTAAAACAAAAGATTTTACAACGCTTTTACTTATCGAAAAAACTTTCGAATGGGATCCTTCGGTTATCCGATTTGATAGAGTAAATATTCTTCCATACGATCCTGCAACTCAGGGTTTCCCAGCTAATGTAGATTTAAAATTTGATGAAGACGATGTGGCGGATGGAAGAATTCATATGTTTTGGGAAGAGACATCAGGTGTCAGTCATACCATTTCAGATTTAGTGGAAGATAATTTCGTGATGTTTCAATTTTGCTTTACAGCTATAGGAACCTTTGGAGCAAGCACCGAAATTTGGACAGCGGATGACCCAAAACCAAGAGTTTTAAGACAGGGAAGTGGAAACCTAAGTATTGGTTGTAATACTGTAAATGGATTGATAGGTACAGATGTCCTACCAGTTAGACTTTACCCAGTAGAAGATCCGACAAGACCTAATCAAGGTGATTTCTTTTGTGTTGACTATGCAGTTGATAACTTTAGGAAAATTGTAGGTTTTCAATTTACAATTGAATATGATCCAGCAGTAATAGAGTTTGATGGTGTAAATGATTTGGGAACTTTACGTGGGTTAAACCCCCGAAGTAACTTTCTAAATATAGAACCTGGAATAATAACAGGAAACTGGTTTAGTCCTTCCAGTAATGAAACCCTTGCAGATGGGACGGCAATCTTTGGACTTTGTTTTAGAGCGATTGGAGATTGCGAAGATTATTCTTTTATAAAATTTACAAGTAGCAGAACTCCACTTGAAATATATTCAGGAGAAGATCCTGATCCAACTGCGGGTACGAATATTAGAATTTTAGCTGAGGATGCATTGGTTCGAATCCAACCATGTAATCAATCAGGAGATATAAAACTTACTGCAAATTGTCCAGAGGCATTGCCAGGTGAAACAGTTTTTGTGGAAGTTGCTGTAGATGGATTTCAAACTATTATCGAAACAGATTTCTTGGTAAAGTGGAATTCCAATGTATTGGAATACAGAGGTATCAATATGCCGAGTGCATTTATGCCAACGGTGGACGCCAATGGTTCTATCAATGGAACGCTGAGTTTTAAATGGAAACAATTTCCACCCACTGGTCCAGGCATAACACTAAGTAACGGGACTAGGATATTCACATTAGAATTTTTAGTGATTGGCGATGGAACGGTCAGTAGTAGTGTTTCCTTCCCAACTAATAATGCGGTCTTTATCAAAAGAGGTTCGAACAGTAATGTTGGATTAGTTGCCAGCAATGGATGTGTCGAAGTAAATGCACCTCCTGGTTTGACCTTGACTGCAGGAAATCAAGAAGCATTCAATGGAGATCAAGTATGCATTGATGTGACGACTGCAAATTTTGATGTTATCAGTTTTGCACAATTTACAATCAATTATAATTCAAGTTTTCTGCAATATGATGATGTAAGTAATTTTGGACTTTCATCAATAAATGCATCCAATTTTACAGATTTAGGAAATGGAAATATCGGATTTGAGTGGGATGCAAACATGAGTGGATTTGGAGAATCATTACCAAATGGAGAAGTGCTCTTTACCTTATGTTTTACCATAATAGGAGACCCATCACCAACGCCAATTCCAAATTGTGCTTTCATCCAATTTACGGGAGATCCTCAAGAAATAATTGTTAATTCAGAAACAACTGGCCCGCTAAATATCGGTTTGAACAGTAACGATGGAAACATCTGTATTCTTGATCCTGGATTTTTCACGGTAAGTGCCTCTGAAAATGAAGGCTGTTTGGGAGACCAAGTTTGTATTGATGTTACTGTTGAAAACTGTAATGAAATCACCAGTTTTCAATTTACAACGAGTTGGAATAATGGACCAGGTAATCCAGTTGTTGAATTTGCAGGGCTCGACTTCCCAGGAACGATTCCTAATTTTGATGCAACAAATTTTGATGTATCAAGTGCAGATTTGGGTATCGTGACGATGCTTTGGGATGACCAAACTGGAAATGGCGTCACACTACCAGATGGTTCTGTTATATTTAGTGTTTGCTTTGATATTATTGGAGACGCAAACAACTGTACCAATTTTTCTTTCCAAAGAAATCCATTAGATATTATTGTAACCAGTACTTTTTCTAACGGAAATAATATTGGTTTAAACAGTAATGACGGAGAAATCTGTGCAACTGATTATCTAAGAATTCAAGATAGTACAGTTACAAATGTTGGATGTCCTGGAAGTAATTCAGGTGCGATTAATATGAGAATTGCAGGTGGCGTAGAGCCATATAGGTTCGATTGGACTGGTACGACTCAAACATCTGAAGATGTAAATAATTTAGCGGTAGGAAACTATTCAGTAATCATTTCTGATTCAGGTACACCTTCAAAATCAATAACAGCAAATTATACAGTTGATATCTCTGGCGCGGCACCCGTTTCAGATGCAGGTGACGATAGAAATATTCCATGTAATGACCAGCCAGTCATTTTGGATGGAACAGGTTCTTCTGATGGCCCTGATATAGCATATCGCTGGTTTACAATAGATACAGGTATTTTAATTGAGCCAAGTGATAGAACTTCGGAAGCAACAGCAGGTGCCGAAGGCACCTATGTTTTAGAAATTTTAAACACGCAATCTAATTGTGTTTCATACGATACGGTTTTGGTAATTGCACCAAATGCTCAGCCAGTAAGTGCAGGGGATGACAAATCAATTACTTGTTTTCAAACAGAAGTTAACCTTGATGGAAGCGCTCCAGGTGGAAGCAATGCAAGATTCTTTTGGAGGCCAATAAATGGTGGGGTGCTTGACGCTACAACGGATTCAACAGCAAGTGCAATTGCGCTTACGCCAGGTTGTTTTGAGTTGACGGCAAGAGATATTTTTACAGGTTGCGAGGGAAGAGATACGGTGTGTGTGTTTGATAATTCAGTATTACCAGCAGCAGATGCAGGGCAAGATAGGGCATTACCATGTATGGCAGATACCATCACAATAGGTGGTAGTAATACTGCTCAGGGTAGTCAATATGTTTTTGAATGGAAAGAGATTCAAGGTGGAAATATTGTTTCTGGAGAAAACGAAAGAGCAGCTAGAGTAAACTCAATTGGTTTATATTCATTAGAAGTAACAGATACTTTGACTGGCTGTTTCAAACGCGATACCGTTGAAGTCATCGGTGATCCTGATACGCCGCAAGCAGATGCAGGGCCAGATTTGGTACTGGATTGCGATAATCCTTCGGTTCAACTTCAATCTCAAAATAGTTCTCAAAATGGCGCTTATGGTTATTTTTGGGAAACTGTTGGAGGAGGTGTAATAATTGCTGGTGAAGAAATTATTTTACAACCAACAATAAGTACAGCTGGTAGATATTTGCTGACAGTGACCAATCTTTTGACGCAGTGTCAGAGCTTTTCATCGGTTACCGTTACCACAAATATGTCTCCACCAAATGCAAAAGCAGGAGCCGATATTGACATTGGGTGCAAAATCGTAGATATCCTTGTAGATGGAACAGGAACTCCTTACGAAGGAACGCGATATGAATATCAATGGACGACAGATGGAACAGGTACAATATCAACCCCCGATTCATTAATTACGACTTTGTCTGGTCCAGGGGAATATATTTTAAACGTAAAAGATACAGAGAACGGCTGTATCGGAAAGGATACGATGAATATCTTTCAAGATACAACTCAATTCAAACCGATCATTAATTTAGACCCACCGGGTCAAGCACTTGACTGTCGATTTGATGTCATTACCCTAAACGCATTGGGTTCAGATAATGGCCCTGAATTTACTTTAGCTTGGGGGCCAGCAAATAATATTGTAAATGGTCAAGGAACATTGACGCCAGCCGTGAATGCACCTGGAGAGTATATTTTTAGTATTATTCATGATTCTACTCAATGTACGACCTCAGCAAGAGTAACAGTAGAAAGTGATACGATTGCTCCTGAAGTAACTATTCCAATTGATCAGGTTGAATTGCCGTGTGATCCACAAATTGTTCAAATTGCAGGTATGGCTATAAATAGTCCACCGCCAAATATTACTTACAATTGGTTCTCACCAAGTGGCGCTACGATTCAAAGTCCGAATGCACAGCAAACGGCAGTTTTCAATATCGGAACCTACTCATTGTACATTAAAAATGACGATAATAATTGTAATTCTGATACTGTTCAAGTAACGGTTACGCCAGCTCCGAGTAATATTGTTGCAAATGCAGGAGCTGATTTAATGATTGATTGTGATGTTTTATCTCATGATATTGATGGAGCGGGTTCATCAACAGATCCTGGTTTGACTTATTTATGGATAGAAGCAACAACAGGTGATACCGTTTCAACTACTTTGGATTGGACAGTTGAAGACGCAGGAACTTATGTTTTATTAATAATGGATACGAACGGATGTCAGGCAGTTGATACATTAGGGGTTACAGCGAATTCAGATATACCAACCGTTAATGCTGGGATGGATCAATCTTTCACTTGTTTCTTCGATGATGCTATTTTGGAAGGTGCATTTGACGCAGGTGGAGCCAGTAACGTAACTGTAAATTGGACAACAGTTGACGGAGCTATTGTTGACCCATCTGCTTTGAATGCAACGGTGACAGCTGCAGGTACTTATGTTCTCACAGTTATTAATGAAGATAATAATTGTACAGATTCTGATGAAGTAACGGTTACCGTGAGTGGAACTAATTTGACTGGAGCAGAAGCTTCTTTTGACAATGGCGCTTGTGAAAATTTTGCAACTATTGAAGGAAATTTACCACCGGATGTTACTGGAATGTGGACTGCACTTTCGGGAGGAGTAATTGACGATCCATCCAATCCGATGACGATGGTAGATGATCTGCCAGTTGGAGTGAGTACGTTTGTTTGGTCGTTGTCAACTGCGGATTGTCCGAATTATAGTTTTGACACTATCAACATAAACATTTCTGGAACAGCAGGCGATCTTTCTTTAAGAAATGACTTGGTGACTTTGCCAAATACACAAGATTCCATTTTAATAGAATATTTATTAAATGACGATGTTGATGTAAATGGAAATTGGGATATCAACATAATCGAACAACCAGATACTGGACGAATCGTTAACGAAATGGATGGTTCTTTCACTTACGTAAAAGCAGCAGGCTATTCTGGATTTACGGAAATTGTTTATTCAGTTTGTAATGTTGATTGTATGGATCAATGTGATACTGCCTTGGTTAGAATAAGCATCGAAGCAGATGAAATTGTGATTCCAACAGAAGTACCAAATGCCATCACTCCAAACGATGATGGTTTAAATGATAATCTTGTTTTTGATATTTTGGAAATCGCTCCAAATGAATATCCAGATAATGAATTAACTATTTTCAATAGATGGGGTAATGTGGTTCATAAATCCAAACCTTACCTGAACGATTGGAGTGGTAATGGCCGAAATGGAAAACCATTACCACACGGAACCTACTATTATATTCTTAGGCTAAATATTTCCGAGGGGATGATAATAAGAGGCGATGTGACTATTTTGAAATAGAAAGTTATTATCAACAAAAAAGAGAATCCGTCAAATTATTAAGATTTGACGGATTTTTTTGTTGAAAATGCATTCCAAAACAACTTCTTGCACTATATCTGTGTTTGAGTATTAGATACTCCGTATATTTGCAATTCAAATTAAAATAAACAATGGCGATAAGAATAACAGACGAGTGTATTAATTGTGGCGCATGTGAACCAGAATGCCCAAATACAGCAATTTATGAAGGTGGAGTCGATTGGTCGATTGCCGATGGTACTTCCGTAACAGGTAACTTTACCTTAGAAGATGGCAAAGCAGTTGATTCAAAAGAGCGCTTAGAACCGGTCGAAGATGATTACTATTTCATCGTTCCGGATAAATGTACTGAGTGTAAAGGTTTTCATGACGAACCTCAATGTGCGGCAGTTTGCCCAGTAGATTGTTGTGTTCCAGATGAAGATAGAGAGGAAACAGAAGAGGTACTTTTAACTAGACAGGCCACGTTACATCCACAAGGATAAATAAAACTGATTTTAAAATAAAAAAATGCTTCCGAGTAGTCAATTGACCATTCGGAAGCATTTTTTATTTAGGGAAAACTAATGAATTCTTTATTTGATCTATTAAGCTTTTGATAATTCAAATCCAATAATTTCTGCTTCTCCTACCATTTTAGCACCTTCATGAATCCACCATTTTCTTCCTTTTTCTATAAATTTCTCAAGTCTTTGACTAAAAACAAATCTAACTTTGGCTTCATATTCTTTGCCTAATTCCATAAAACGATCTCCTTTAATTTTAATGTCACCCACGAATGTATCCAGTAGTTCTCCGTTTTCATTATATTCAAATACGTGATTTGGACTGTATCCACTGTTTATTCCATTTTTTCTGCCACCTTCCTCTGTTGTTTTAAATCTGATATTTGCTTTTACATGGATTAGATGAGGACCATCTTTTATGTCTAAATCAGTATAACTTGCATACGTGTATTTGTCATAGGCCATTACATCAAAGACTTTTGATTGCCCTGTGTCTAACCACTTTTTGTAAATGAGTTTTCCATTCATGTACAAATAAAGCTCATTGTGTTCTGTTATCTTTTTGGTAATCAGCAAATGAATTTATCCTTTTTATTTTTAAAAATTAATCTATGTGAACTCGCCGCTTAAACAACCGGCAACCCGGCAACAATGGCAACTGGCTAATGCCCCCCCTCACTCGGTTCAACTGCATGCTCTCCAATAAACCGATCCGCAACTTTTCCAATCGTAAGACCTTGAACGACGATACTGAAAATCACAACCAAATAAGTGATGATTAAGAAAATATCTCTTCCCATATCAGCGGTTAAAGTAAGTGCGAGTGCGATAGAAATACCACCACGCAAACCACCCCAAGTCATCATCAGCCCCGTGTTCGGTACGAATTCCAATTTCTTTTCATAAAAATATATCGGAATCGAAAGCGCAACATATCTCGCAATAAGGATAAGCGGAATCGCAATCAAACCTGCAATAATAAACCCTCGCTCAAAAGGAAGAATTAATATCTCTAAACCTATTAAAACGAAAAGAATACCATTGAGTAAGGCATCCCAAGTTTCCCAAAATTTATCAATGTATATTTCAGTTAATTCGGACATCGAGGTATCACGGACGGTATCATGGCCAACAATCAAACCTGCAACGACAACTGCCAACGGGCCAGAGAAGTGTAAATATTGCGCAAGGCCATATCCTCCCATGACAATAGCCAAGGTTATCAACACTTCAACACTATAATCATCGATGCTTTTCATGAGGTAATAGGCCATGTATCCGAGTAGCAGACCAAGAATTATTCCTCCAGCGACCTCCTCCAAAAGCAACATTCCGATTTCTCCAAAAGTGATATTTTCAATTCCTTTTTCTGCAATACTGAAAATGGTCAGAAAAACCACAACGCCAATTCCATCATTGAAAAGGGATTCGCCAACTATTTTCGTTTCCAATTTTTTGGGAACGCCTACTTTTTTTAAAATACCTAATACAGCAATTGGATCGGTCGGCGAAATCAAGGCGCCAAACAATAAACAATGGATAAAATCCATATTCAAACCCATCGCTCCAAGGACATAGTACATCACAATTCCAATCAGAAAAGTAGAGACTAAAACCCCAAAAGTAGCAAAGGCGAGAATCGGCCCACGCTGTACATTGAGTTGGTCAAAATTGGTATGCAATGCCCCTGCAAAAAGCAGAAAACTCAACATGATTTCCAACAAAAGTGTACTGAAATCTATTTGGGTAATCAGGTCTTTGAGCGGATTAGTCAAGTCAGGACTTATCCAACCGGTCAAGGTCAAAATCATACTCATTATAATCGTAATGACCATGGCCCCGATAGTGTAAGGCAACTTTACGAAGCGCTCATTGATGTAAGCGAAGGCAGCCGATACAACTACCAAAACGGTGATAATGCTAAACATACTCATTTCGTGAAAGTATGCTTTTTCGGTAGTGATACCGAAAGTGTTGATGAGTTTTTATGAAAAACTTGTGTCTTGCGCGAGCTATGATTGCTTTTTTTCTCTCAAACTCTCATTCTCTCAAAAGCTAACAATCGCAACCACTACTCGGTCTGCGGTTGTAGTCAATCACTTTTCCTCTTTTGTCATAGACAAACTCACAACATTGATTGAAAAGACTTTTGAGGTGCTCGCGGCCACGTTGAACGCGAGATTTTGCGCCTGACAACGAAATACCTACTTTTTCGGAAAATTCCTTTTGCGGCATTCCATGCCAGTCCACCCAAAATATAGCTTCGGCGTATTTTGGGTCTAATTTTTCCATGAACGGACACATTGTTTTGAAAAATTCGATGGCTTTTTCAAGATCAGAATCAATTTCCACATCAAATTCATCGAGACGCTGTGCATATAAATCGGCCATGAATTCAAGGTTTTTAGTTTTTTCTAAACTAAACTCCTCTACTTCCATCGCTGGGATTTCATTTGTCAGCTTTAGCTGTTTTTGATTTTTTCTAAAATGGTCGGTAATCGTGTTTCGAGTAATTCGAAAGAGCCACGATTCCAATTTTTCAACCTCTTTTAACTGATTTCTGTTTATATGCACTTTAATAAAGACATCCTGCAAAATATCTGAGGCATGAGATTTAGATTTCACTTGTTGTAAAATGAAGTTGAAAAGATGGTCCGAAAAGTTATTCCAAATAGCAGTTGTCGACATAATTTTAATTTATTTGGATATTGACGCAGGAAGTTTAGAAAAGACGCAGCCGCTCCAAAGATAACCTTCAATAAAGTCAATAGCAATGAAATTTAGTCTAAGCAACTTCCTTTTTGCTCACCAAATATACACCTGTAAAAATTAAAAGAGCAGAAATCAATTTTTCTGTGGTTAAAACATCTTTTGCAAAAGAGATAGCGATGGTCGCTGCAATAATTGGTTGCAAATAAATATAAACACTGGCAACGGTTGCGGATAATCTTTTGAGTGCGAAAGCATTGAGCAAATAGGCAAAAAAGGTCGTAAAAATCAAAACATAAGCGACGGCTGCCCAGATGCCTGTTGAGAAATTGCTCCATTCGATTGCTTGCAAATCACTCCAACCAAAAGGGAGCACCATCAAAAAACCAAGCATGAAAACGCGACTCAAAATAGTGAACGGGTGATATTCGACCATGAGTTTTCTGACCAAAACGATATACAGTCCGTAACTGGTAGAATTGAGCAACACCAATAAATCGCCCGTAATTTGTTCTGATTGGAAGTCAATCGTACCTCCCGAAAGTATAAGGTAAGCCGCTCCCGTCATCCCAATCAAAATACCGAGGACTTTGGTTTTGGTAATGGCTTCTTTTAACAGAACAGCCGCTGCAATGAGTACGATTATCGGAGTGATGGTCAATATCAATGAGGCATGTATGGCCGTCGTCATTTTCAAACCAACAAAAAACGATACCTGATTGATAAAAACACCAAACAAAGCACATAGAAAAACTAATTTCCAGTCAGACTTCTTTATTTTTTCTTTTATGAAAAATACACTGATTAGAGTGAAAAGTACAAATCCAACCCCGGCGCGTAAGGTGATAAATCCAATGGGTTTGACATATCCAGGATCCAAAACTTCTTTTGCAATCGTATAATTGGCGCCGTAGATAAGTGCGACGGTAAATAAGGCAAGGTGTGCTTTTATATTCTTCAAGTTGGAAGGTAATTTTAGGCAAATGTACCTTTTAAAAAGAAAAAGTAATTCAACTTGCGACCTACTTCTAAAAATGATAAAATGAATAAATTTGAAATGATAAAATTGAGCCTCAAAGTTAAGTTGCGATGGACAAGTCAAATGTACTTTTACTTTTGAGCATTAGGCTCCGTGTCAAATCCGGGTCGGATGAATGCCTTCCAATCTGGAAATTCCTTTTCAAGTTCTTTTTTGATTCGCTGCAGATTTGCCAAGAAGGTAAGGGAATCGTCTTCTAATTCTGAAAATATTTTTCGAGCTGCTAACCAAGAGATGGTACTTTTTTCAATTGCAATCATTGCAATTTTTGCACTACCATTATCGTCGTTTTGTATAGGGTCATCCCAATCGTAAAGTTCTTTATTAGCCTTTCCCGTCAGCGCACGATGAACTTTTGCACCAATAAAAAATGCATAAAATTGGATATTTTCAAAGGCCGTTTTCATCGTTTTTAAATGAAGTTCAAGGTCTTCTGGCAGTACCAAGATTTTGGAGCTAATCTGAGCTGGATCGTTAGTCCAGTCATTTTCTTTGAAAAAATCAAATACTTTGTAGCCGTAACTCTTTGCTAATTCTATGATGGCAGATTGTCCTATAGTTGGTTCTTTTATTTCTACTGGATTTTCCTCTAAATCTTTCATGAACGCTTCCCAGTTTCCTCCATCTTTTTCTATCATTTCTTTGATCATCTCGTGGATGCTTGCAAATTGATTTGCTACATAATCAATGGTCATTTCCATTCGTTTTTCCTCATCAACATTTTCCATGTCATTTTCAATTTCGTTTAATTGAGGATCACTTCCGAGGGTGCATCGACTTCTAAAATGGCATCTTTCACACCACCTATCGCAGTAGTTGAAAATACTTGGGATGTAATTTTCAGGTAACTTTTTTCTCATAGATTGTCTTTTTTGATTTGAAATTACCGCATTTTCACAAAAGGCTCTACCAAATTTTGACTTTTATTTTTAAATCTCAAAAAATAAGTTCCAGCAGAAAGATGTTTTACATCTAAGATGATTTTTCCATCATTATTGGCTCGTAGCCTTTCTTGTTTTTGGAAAACAAGTTGGCCGATACTATTGAAAATTTGAACTGTAAACGACTCTAAATCAGGAACTGAAAATTCAATAGTCAAATCATCAAATGTAGGATTAGGGTATATTTTTTGGATGGCAAATTCACCAAATCCATTGAAACACCAATCATTGATTAAGTCCATGCTGTGACGCGCATTGAGTCGCCCGCCCGTTTTAGATTTTCCTAATAATGAAGGTATTGGGTCGGTTCCATTTAGAATAAAATCTTTCATTAATAAAGCAGTATTTTCTGGTTGCGCTTTCAAATTTGAAATCAGATTATCACAAGGCAAGGAGTAGAGTAGGGCAATCACCCCAGATACATGGGGTGCTGAAATAGAAGTTCCCAAATCTTCGCCTAATCGCTCTCCTGAAAATAAAACGGGAACGTCTTTACCAGGAGCTGATAAATCTATTGATTCTATACCAGTTCCGCTTCTAAAATATTCATCGTTGGAATCAGTCATCGAAACTGTAATTAGATGCTCACTTCCGCAAGAGGCAGGCAGATCCCCTCGGATATCAACATTGAAAGGGTCATTTGGCGCAGATCCAACGGAAAGCACTCCTTCTTTTCCCAAATCTGAATATCGGTCGTTCCAATCTGTTAGTTCATCGCACCAGCCGGCAGTTCCAAAGGAAGAATTGACCACTACCACAAAAGCTCCTTTCTCTCCATTGGTTTCTCTGTAAAGTTTTCTTTGTTGATAAATGTACTCGTATGACTCAGATATTTCATCAAACCCTTTGGCTTCCAAGAGCATGATTTTTACATCCCAATTGACTCCTGCAATGAATTTTTCATTGTTCCCTTTCGCGCCAAGCACGCCCAAGACACTTGTGCCGTGATTTGCTCCTGAATAAATTCCAGTTTGGTTTTTCATATTGAAACCATGGATATCATCGACATACCCGTTGTTATCATTATCAATATTGTCATTGGGGATTTCACCTTTGTTTATCCATAAATTATGAATGAGGTCGCTGTGAGTTAAATCCGCTCCGTCTTTTTCAACTACTGCAATTACGATTTCATCGCCTTGAATGGTCATGCCTCCCGTAGTAATTTCCCAGAGGTTTGGCAGTTCAATCATTGGCATCGACCATTGAGAAAAGAAAGAAGGATCATTTGGTTCCAATACTCGATTCTCCACGGACTGGTTGAGAAAAGCCTTTTTTATAAACCTATTTCCTTTTAATAAATCGAGTGTTACCTCGCTTGCTTGGTCGGCCTTTGTGGAGATAAGATGTAAATTCTCTCTTGAAATGATGGTTCGTTTCTTCTCAAATGTAATCCCTTGTTTAGAATTATTGAATTGGGATAAGAACTTATCAATATCAACTTCGTTGTTCAATTGAATTATAAATTCTATTGCACTGGGGGATACTGAATTTTGTCCAAATAGACCAATGTTGATAAATAGTAAAAATACGAGAAGCGTAATGTTTTTCATAGATAAAGGATTTTCAAGTTTAAAAATATTAAAAAACTTCCACATTCTTTTTCAAATCTTACCTTTGCGATTCAATTTTAGAATTTAAGATTAACTTAGAAATAATAAAAAATCCAAACCATGCGCGCAAATCATCCTGGCCTACAATCGTGGGTAAAAGTTGCTCCAGATTCAGATTTTCCTATTCAAAATTTACCTTTTGGTATTTTTCATCATAAAGAATTTGGACCACGTGCCTGTTCTGCAATCGGTGATTTTGTGATTGATTTGGTCGCAGTGGCAGAGCATAGCTTTTTCGATGATATCGAGTTTGATAAATCTGTATTATCAAAAAGGTATCTAAATGATTTTATTGCCTGTGGTAAAACAGTAACAAATGCCGTTAGAAATCGCCTTTCAGAGATTTTGGATACCGATCATGATGAATGGGATGCAAAAGGATTAGAAGATTTTGTGTTGGTTTCAATGTCGGAGGCGGAAATGCTTTTGCCGATTAGAATTGGTGATTACACAGATTTTTACTCCAGTATTGAGCATGCTACCAATGTCGGTTCCTTATTTCGTGACCCAGCAAATGCATTATTTCCTAACTGGAAGAACTTACCAGTAGGCTATCATGGGAGGGCTTCTTCGATTATCGTTTCGGATACACCAGTTACGCGACCAAATGGTCAAACCAGACCAGATCCTGAGCAACCACCAATTTATGGCCCTTCTCGATTAGTTGATTTTGAGTTGGAAATGGGTTTTGTGATTGGAAAGGATACGGACTTAGGTGATTCAGTTACGACGGCCAATGCAGAAGATCATATTTTCGGATTGATACTTTTTAATGACTGGTCAGCGCGTGATATTCAAAAGTGGGAGTATGTGCCATTAGGGCCGTTTTTAGGAAAGAGTTTCGCTTCTACAGTTTCCCCATGGATTGTTACGTTGGAGGCATTAGAGCCTTTCCGTCAACCTGGGCCAGTTCAAGATCCAGCCGTGCTTCCTTATTTAAAATATGATGGACTCAGAAATTACGATATCAATCTTCAGGTCGCAATCAAACCAGAGAGTTCCGAAGAGAAGGTAGTTTGTAACTCCAATTTTAAATATATGTATTGGAATATGTGTCAGCAATTGGCGCATCATACGGTCAACGGCTGTAATATTCGAGTAGGGGATATGTATGCTTCAGGTACGATTTCAGGACCAGAAGTTGGTTCTTACGGGTCCATGCTCGAAATCACCTGGAAAGGAACTAAGCCAGTGGACATGCCCGATGGCTCTCAACGAAAGTTTATCGCAGACGGAGATACAGTGGTTATGAGAGGTTGGTGTGAAAAAGATGGCGTAAGAATCGGTTTCGGCGAAGCCAACGGAAAAGTGGTGCCTGCCAAATCAATTACATAAAAACCACAACATTTTTGCAAAATATAGAATAAGGTGGATTACTTTTAGGGCATAATACGGCTTATGAAATTTGTTCACCTTATTCTTTTTGTCTTTTTATTGCTCTTTCTTTTTCCGAGTTGCGACTTGGTGCCTGAGAGCAAAACTCCAAAAACTACTATTGGAGTTGATAGTGATTACGAAGATTTTGGTCGGGTCATCTGGCAAAAACCCAATGTCGTAATAGGTCATTTTTCTGATATTGAAAATAAAACAATTGCCGATATCGGAGCGGGTTCTGGTTTCTTCTCAAAAAGGTTGGCTGCCAATGCAAAAAAGGTTATTGCAATCGATATTGATGAGCATTTTATCGAAATTTTAGACAGTATTCGTATTTCCGAATTATCAGAAGCAATCAGTGATAAACTCGAACCTCGGCTTTCTAAAATGGATGATCCTTTATTAGAGCAAGAAGAGGTTGACGGTGTTATTATTGCCAACACCTTTATGTACATGAGCGACCGTGTCGATTATCTCAAAAAGTTGAATGCTGCATTGACTCCTTCAGGAGAAATAATCATTGTTGATTTTAAAAAGAAATGGACCCCAGTTGGTCCACCAGTTGAGATTCGATTATCAATGGAATCTACGGCAGATTTTCTGGAAGAGGCTGGTTTCGAAATTATGAAAAAGGATAAAAAACTACTCGAATACCAATATATTGTCGTTGCGAAAAAAAGATAAAATGCAAAAAAAAAAATGCCACCTAAGTGGCATTTTTTTTTTGCATTTTAATCTAATTAAAGTAGCTACCTCTCACCTCTCACCTCTCACCTCTCACCTCTCACCTAATCTACCCACCAATCTTACCTAATTCAATTCCTTCAGAATAAGCGACTTGAATATCGTTTCTACTAAAGGCCGCTTTGAGCAGTCGATTAGATTCGAAAGTTCCAACCCAATAATCATTTGGTTTAACGTATGGTCGTACCGTCAAAATGATATTGTGACTATCGAAGGTTTCGATGCCTACCTCTGGGGCAGGCTCTTGCAGTACGACTGGAATATTTTTCAGAGTAGAAAGAATCACCTCTTTTACTTTAGGAAAACTCTCCTCATAAGGCATAGAAATCGATAATTCTAAACGAGTCGTTCCTTTGGTTGAGTAGTTGGTGATAGTATCTTCCGAGATTTTTCCATTAGGAATAATGAGCGTTTTGAGACCTGGTGTTGAAAGTTCTGTACTGAAGATTTGAATATCTTCTACCTTTCCAAATTTTCCGTTGATCTCCACCATGTCTCCGATTTTATAAGGTCGAAAAACCATGATAAGTAATCCAGACGCAAAATTTGCCAAACTACCTTGCAATGCAAACGCTACCGCAAAACTTGCTGCTGCCAAAAGACCAAGGATTGAGGTCATTTCGAATCCAAGAAAACTTGCAGCGAATAAAACCACTGCAAATTTCAAAAGTGCTCCAGCAAAGGATTGAAAAAATCTTCGAATTTCTAAACTAAGACCTGACTTCTCTAATGAAATTTCAATTACGTGGAGTAATTTTTTCACGATCCAAAATCCAATCCATAGAGACAATAATGCCATTAAAATTTTAGGTGCAAATGCGACCATAAAATCCATTGCTTCTCCCAAGTATTGGTTAAGTTTTTCCTGATTCATAGTTGTGTATATTAAAAATTTGTACCTCATTGAGGTATTTGAAAAAATCAAACTTGTTTTTTTGTGTTAAATGTTGAAGGGAAATTTACCAGCCGCCACTTGCGCCACCACCACCAAATCCACCGCCGCCGAAGCCGCCAAAACCACCACCGCCAAGACCTCCGCCACCGGAGTTCCAGCCGCCACCGCCGCCTGGGCCAATGATGACCCATCCGCCGCCGCGGTCTCTTTCGTATCGACCACCTCTGTGATATCCACCACCTGAGTCAGAGTTGTTGATAATGATGATTAAAACAATAATAAAGATGACCATGAAAATAACCGCTTCTGCCGGGAACTCCCCGTTGCCACGATCTAACTGGTCTGCATCATATTCTCCATCAGCCAAATCTGCAACGATATCCGTTGTTTGATTGAAACCATCATAATATTTTCCTTTTCTAAAAGCAGGAACGATGACGTTTTCAATAATCCGTTTGGCCATGATGTCTGGAAGAAAGCCTTCCATTCCGTAACCGGTGTGTAATCTGATTTTACGATCTTGTGATGCGACGTAGATTAAAAGTCCGTTGTCATTGTCTGCTTGGCCGATACCCCAACTCTGAGCGAGCCGCTGACAATAGTTGACGATATCATCTCCTTCAAGACTGTTTTCGATAACAATCGCAATTTGTGTAGAAGTAGAATCATTGTAAGCCGTTAATTTTCGCTCTAATCGGTTGATTTCGCCAGGAGAAAGTAGTCCAACGTAATCATTGACCAATTGCTGAGGGTAGGGAGGTTTTGGCACCTCTTTTTGCGCTATTGCAGCAATGCTGAACAACAAAAGACCCACCAACGAAATAGCATATTTCACTTTAGTCACCATAAGAAATTTCGTCTGGAAGTTCGTTTTTGTCATCAGATTGATATGGAAAAAATTCATGCAACTTCTCACCAACTCGTTCTACCCCTAAACAAATTCCGTCTTTGAATTTTTTATTTTTAAAATGTGAGCCAAGGATATCTCTAATCTCATCCCAAAAATTATCGGGAACGACTTCGTTGATTCCTTTGTCTCCTAAAATAGCAAACTTTTTTTCACTTGGCACTATGAAGAACAACACGCCGTTGCGCTGTTCGGTTTTCTCCATTTCTAAAATATAGAAAACCTCAGTTGCTACATCGAGTACATCGAAGCCATCCAATTCACGTTCTAAATGTACCCGAATTTCGCCAGAAGTGTTACGTTCCGCCTCGCGTATCTTTTGAACAATTTCTTTTTCTTCCGACTTTTTAAAAAAATCTATCATACTAATGATTGGTGTTCGATGGTCACAAAGATTCCATTTATTTTCAAATTGTCAAAACTAAGGAATGGTTCGACAATAAATTGCATTTTTGAGTAGGTTGTTTTTTCTTCAATCAAGGCGATAAAACCGGAGTTTAGTAACCACTAAATGAGGATTTTGTCAACGTAGAGTGAAGAAAAAAGAACCAGTCAAAGGTGTAAATTTATTTTTGAACTATTCCTTATTATCTTTCCCGAAAAATAACATCAATATGCCCTTAATTTTACCCGTAAAAGACAAAAGTCCCGTATTTGGAAAAGATTGCTTTATTGCTGAAAATGCCACCATCGTAGGTGATGTTACGACTGGAGACGAATGTAGTTTCTGGTTTCAATCGGTTGTGAGGGGCGATGTTCATTCGATTAAGTTTGGTGATAAAGTCAATGTTCAAGACGGAGCGATTGTTCATTGTACTTATAAACGAGCACCTACTTCTATTGGTAATAATGTCTCCATCGGTCATCGCGCTATCGTTCACGGTTGTACCATTTATGATAATGTTTTGATAGGGATGGGTGCGATTGTGATGGATCATGCGGTAGTTCAAAGCAATGTCTTAATTGCCGCAGGCGCCGTCGTTTTAGAAAATACGGTTTGTGAATCAGGTTGGATTTACGCTGGCGTTCCCGCCAAAAAAGTAAAAAAACTGGGTAAAGAGCAATTTGCAGATTCTATCGGGCGAATTGCAAATAGTTATGTGATGTATTCTAGTTGGTTCAAGTAGAACCCAAACCCGCCTGTTCTCCGTTTATCGGGCAGGTTTATTTGGGTTAAATGTGGGCGATTTTAAAATCGTCCACATTGCAAGCGGTAGATTTTAAACTCAACCCAAAATATGACGGATTTTGAAAATCCCCCATATTAATCAAGTCACTTTGAGTTAAAAATCACAAAACATACCGTACCCGAATCTCAACCTGCTTTCCATGTTCATTCAACTCAAAATCAAAATCATCGAAAGTTGGTCTCGTAAAACCTTTATGATAATAATCTGAAAAACCGAATCCTTCTTTCGGCATACCGACGAAATTGTAATTCATTTCTGAATCACTATTTTCATCATCTAAAAGAGAAAGGCCGATAGTTCCCGTTTCTAATTTTATTTGTACGGTCATACTACCATCTTTCAAGCCAGTTTTATCAAATTCAAAATTTTGAATAGCTGTTTCATTTTTGAAACTTTCCTGATCTTTAAATAACCCAATACGCAATTTACCCTCCGAGGAACGAATTCCCGTGATGGTCAATTCAACCGTTTGAGTATTATCAGGATTAGGAAAAAGATAAAATAGCGAGATTAGGAGTAAACCAAATAACTTCATGTGTTTAATAGTCGAGTTTGGATTATTGAAATGAATTTCAATAGGGTAGGAAGACTAATAAACGGAGTGAAGTCTATTTTGTTGGATTGAAAAGTCGATTTTTTAGAGTTTTTGAAGCCGCCTTGTACCGTGAACCATCAACCGTGTACCCTTCTTTTTTATACCAAAAAGTCCTCTTCTTCAAAAATACGCCCGTCGTGGCATCGGACGATGCGAGCAGGAAAGTTTTCTAAAATACGATAGTCGTGAGTAGCAAAAAGCACAGCAGTGTCTTGCTCCTGAGAAAGACGACGCAGCAATAATAAAATATCATCAGCAGTTTCTGGGTCGAGATTTCCAGTTGGCTCATCGGCGAGAATGAGCTGAGGTTCATTTAGTAGTGCTCGAGCGATAACGATGCGCTGACGTTCTCCGCCAGAAAGGGCATGCGGCATTTTATCATGCATGGAGATTAAATCCACTTTTTGAAGCACCTCATTGATTCGTGTTCGCATAGCGGCAGGATCGGTCCAATTGGTAGCACGAAGCACAAATTTGAGATTTTCCTCCACCGTCCTATCCATCAATAAATTAAAATCTTGAAAAACGATGCCCAGTTTTCGGCGTAATTGAGGAATCGTTCGTCGATCCAAATCACCTAATTTAAAACCTGCGACTTCCCCGACTCCTTTCGAAAAAGGCAGCGCGGCATAGATAGTTTTCAAAAGGCTTGACTTACCACTTCCCGTTTTTCCAATCAAATAACAAAACTCTCCTTTGGTGATGCGCAATTCTACGTCCTTCAAGACCAAATGATCTTGCTGGTAGATGTCCGCATTTTTAAGTTGAAGGATGGTTTGCATTCGATAGTATTATTTTAGGACTGTAAAATTACTTTTTTAAAATGAAAAAAAATATTTAAAAATATTAATAACGGTATTTTTTTATAATGAACTGATTGTCAATTGATTAGCTTAGGATCGAATTTAGGGTACAAAATAATAAAAGATTTTTTGTAATATTTATTAAAATTAAATATGTGTAAAGGAAGATTGGCATATAGTTTGCCAAAACATACAACATACGGCTATTAGTGATAAAGCGAAAATGATAAGTGAATAGTCCAAAAGTTCTGTAAAAGTTAGGGTGAGTGTTTGTTCATAGTTTTTGTTTTTTATTCAAGCCCGGGATTTATTCCCGGGACTTTTTTCACCCTTAAAAGATATACACTTAATCGTTTAGCGCATTAAACTAAACGATAGTAAAGAAAAGTGTTTGTTCATAGTGTTTGTTTTTTGTTTTGTCCCTGTCAAGTTGTTTGACAGGGTTTTTTTTATTTTTGGGCTATAATCTAAAAAATGAAAAAGAACATTGCAGACATGCGGCAGAAGTACGGTGAGGTAGATTTGTCTCCCGAAAATGTTTCGCCCAATCCATTTCAACAATTTCAAGACTGGTTTAGTGTTGCTTCCGAAAGTGGTATTTTGGA
>CALHBQ010000514.1 GCA_937930815.1 uncultured Saprospiraceae bacterium
TCAATTATTGGAGCAACTAATGCCTGATATCCAAAATTTTGAAGCTTCCACGCAGAACAAAATTTATTATCAATTAGCTAAAAGCTTAAGAGTAATAGGAGACAAGGACAGGGCGCTGGAAATGGTTGATAAAGCAATAGCAGGAAGTAGTAAATCAGGAGATGAAAGGTTAGTAGCGCTTTCTAACATTGTGAAAGGTGCTATTTTGAATGCTATTGGTAATGATGATGCACTTGTTTATTACGAATCGGCTCGTAAGTTTTTTGAAGAAAAAGATCTGAAAAATGAAGAGGCGGCAGCAATAAATAATATTGGGAAATATTACAAGCAAAGAAGCCAATATGAAGTTGCTTTGACGCATTATCAAGATTTTTTGGAATTAGCAAAAGAACTAAATAACCAAGAGCTAATCGCTGCTGGTTATAATAATATCGGCACCGTGCATCACTCAAAAGGTGAATTGAATTTAGCACTTGAGAATTATGTTTCTTCTTTAATATTGAAAGAAAAAATTGGCAATAAAAGGCGGATATCTTTAGCCTATCATAACATTGGTAGTATAAAATTGGATTTGGAAGATTTTGAAGGTGCGGAATTGGATTTCAAAAAATCCCTTAATTTTTCAAAAGAAATTGACTTTAAGAAATTGACAGGTTACAATTTGATGAAAATTGGAAACGTCTTATTGAATAAAGGCAATGTAAAGGAGGCAATGAGTTTCCACGAGCAAGCGCTCAAATTGGCCAAAAACATGGATGAAAAGTCACTTATCATGGATACAAAAGTCAATCTTGGTGAAGACTGGATAGCGCTTGGCGAGTACAAAAAAGCGATTAATTTATTGATGCAAGCAGATGAAGAAGCGAAAGATTTTGGAAGAAAGGTTACCTCTGGAGCTGCATTAAATTTGATAGCAGTAGCATTTTCCAAATTGGCTCAGAGGGAAGGATTAGACAATAGACCCTTGTTGGTAGACTTTGGGAAAACTAATCAGATTGAGGAGCTGCTACTCGAAAGTGCAGAAATAGCCTACGAAATTAATAATGCATCGAATATTGATAATTCGCTTTTGGCTTTGCAATCTTTTTATCGACAACAAAACAATCATAAACAAGAAGCTTTTATTGCTGACCAATTGATACATCATCGTGATTCACTTTTTTCTCAAAAAAAGGCAGAGGCATTGAGTAAGTGGGAAACCAAATACGAAACAGCCGAAAAGGAAAAGGAAATCCTCCTTTTGCAAAAAGAGAATGAAATTCAAGAAGTGCAATCGGCGCTTACACGAAATCGATTCATCATTGGATTTGTCTCTTTATTTTTGTTGGGTGGTTTGGGATTCATGTATTTCTATTATCAAAATCAGATAAAACGAGTTGAACAAATGGCTGCCATTCGAACCAAAATTTCGAGCGATTTACATGATGATGTTGGTTCGATTTTAACTGGTTTGGCAATGCAAACTGAGGTGTTGGCGCTTACCGCAAAAGAAGCAGATAAAGGTAAATTGCAAAGAATAGGAGAGTTGAGTCGTTCGGCAATGGGACGTATGCGCGATACCGTTTGGGCAATTGATAGTAGAAAAGATAAAATCGAAAACCTATTGGATCGCATGCGTGAATTTGCAGCGGACACTTTAGAACCAAAGCAGATTACCTATGATTTTAAAATTGAAAATATCAATGAATCCAAAATCATTGCAGCTGATCAACGCCAAAATATATACCTGATTTTTAAAGAGGCAATCACGAATATCATTAAACATTCCAATGGTGACAAAGTAGAAATCATCCTGAAAAATAAAGGTTCTAATTTTATTATGAAAATAAAGGATAATGGTTTGCCAGAGGAGAAAAATTATAAAACCACAGGTCTTGGTAAGAGTAATATGCAACGTCGAGCCAGCCAGTTAGGAGGTAAGCTTTCCATTGTTGATGAAAATGGATTTGAAGTTTTTTACAAGGGTTTTGTATTGTAAGTGATTGGTTATCAGTGTTTTGCGGTGCGACCACATGAAAATGTGGCTCAATAAAATCCAAAAAATTATGATATTGGAGTTGCCTTTCGAAACACCTAAGACACGCTAACATCAAGTAGAGTTTTTAGAAAGACCATACATGTTTATAAAAAACAGAAACTTATGGAATCCATACATTTAGCTATAATTGAAGATGACCCAATTATTAGAGAAAGCCTCGAAGTTTTTTTAGGGGCCAATACTGCAATCGAAATTGCTTTTATCGCAGAGAGTGTTGAAGACTTTTTGGGCGCACTGAAAGTGACTCGAAACCCTAAAATTGATTTAATGCTTTTGGATATTGGGTTACCTGGTATCAGTGGATTGGAAGGCATCCGACCTATCAAAAGAAAGTTGCCAGATTTGGAAATTATCATGCTCACCACCTATGAGGAGGAAGAGAAAATTTTCAAAGCACTTTGTGCTGGTGCCGTTTCTTATTTATCAAAAAGAACACCGCTTCCAAAAATTCAAGAAGCACTTTTTACTATACATAGAGGAGGAAGCTATATGTCACCTTCCATCGCTAGAAAGGTAGTTCAATATTTTTCACCTAAACAAAATAAGGAAGAATTATTGACCCCTCGTCAGCAACAGATTGTGCAGGGAGTGGTGGATGGTTTGAGTTATAAAATGATAGGAGATAAATACATGATTTCATTAGATACTGTCCGTGATCATATCAAGAAAATCTATAAAACTCTTCAAATCAATAGTAAGTCAGAGCTAGTTAAAAAAGTGTTGAACAAAGAGATTTAGTAACGCTCAAAAAATAACTTCCCGATTTCAAAAAATAAGTAAAATAAAAGTGATTGATAATGAAGTTTTTCGAGCTAATTTTTTGAATTGAAGAGGGAAGTTATTTTTGGAATAATATCTTAATTCAGAAAAAAATAATAGTGCTTACATTAGGAATCTGTCCATTTGGACAGATTTTTTTTTGTTTATAATGCTGGTTATCAGTGTTTTATGACGAAGCCACATCTTTATGTGGTCTGATTTTAGGGTTCGAAAATTGAAGGTTTGGGTACATGGTTTTGATTGTAATAATTTTTTCAAAACACCTTAACCATATTAACTATGTTCAGATTATTGCCCATCATGCTTTTGATACTTTTCTCTTGCGCTAAAAAAAGTTCAGAAGTTACCAACTCAACCCCTCCTCAAAAAATCGAAGTAGAATTTCCTGATATCCAACTGATAATAGATGGAGCCAATGAAGGAGAATTTGTCGCTTTAGTCGGCTCCTTTTTAGGAGAAAACTATTTAGTAGATTCGGCAAGAGTGCAAGTTGATGGATTGATTCATTTCAAAAGAGAGATACCTTATCAGCAAGGGTTAGTCTTCGCACTTTTGGAAGATGATACTGCTATCGAAATGTTGATAACAGAAGATCAAACCTTCAAATTTAAAACTCAAAAAAATGACATCAATGGTCAAATGAAAACAGAAGGAACTTTAGAAAACCAACTGTTTTATGAGACGCGTCAATTTGAATCCAAACTTCAAAAAGAAATTAAATATATTCAGACTCAATTGTCCAAAAATCAAGGAGACAAGGCTTTACTTGAAGGTCAATTATACTCCGCTATTGATGAACGTTTCGATTATTTAGAAAATTTAAAAAAGAAATATCCTCATTCTTTTTTCTTGACTTACAAAACTTCTGCACAGAGCACTGACATGCGAGACTACGAGCGACAAGCCGAAAAACTTCCAATCAAGGAGTACGAATACATTTTTAGAAATGGCTTTTGGGATAATGTAAATTTTAATGACGATAGACTTTTGTCCACGCCAGTCATTTCAAATAAACTGGAAAAATATTTTAATTACCTAGTTCCTCAAGAAGCAGATTCGATCATCAGGTATGGCAATGCTTTGATTGATAAATCTGAATTTCACCCCGCATTTTTTCAGTTTTTGACTAATTGGATGTTACTCAATTTCGACCCATTGAAATCAAGTTTGATGGATGCAGAAGCGGTTTATGTCAATGTAGTAGAAAACTATATTTCAAAAGAAAAAGCATTTTGGGTAGACTCGATGAAGGTTTATGCTTTTCAGCAAAAAGCTTATGCGATGTCTATGAGTTTGCTCAATCAGCAAGGGCAAGACATAGTTGGCTACGATGTTGAAGGTAATGAACTTTCAATCTACGGGCAGACCTCCGATTATGTAGCCCTCTATGTTTTTAATCCAAAATGCGGATTGTGTAAAGAGGAAACTCCTCGCTTGGTAGAAAATTATAATCGTCTAAAAACACTCGGCGTAGAAGTGCTTGCAGTCGCAACGGATACCGATGCAGATGAACTCAAAAAATACATCAAAGAAAGCGGAATTAAGTTTCCAGTGATTCACGATGAAAATAACTATTTGATGTATCCAAAGTACTATGTCAATCGAACTCCAGAATTGTATTTGCTGAATCCCGAAAGAAAAATTATTGGAAAGAATTTAAGAGCTGATCTTGTAGAGACCGTAATTGAATTTTCCCAAAAGGAATCCTAATAAAACCATTTAACCTTTTTATTAACTATTGTAAGAATAATGATGGATTTTATTAATTCTATTTTTTTTCTTATGTTTTTATTCAATCAAAATTCACCTAAAATCATTTTAAAATGAAACGTATTAATGTTCTTTTTTTAATGCTGACTTTTTTGATTTGGAATCCATTCCAAAGTCAAGCAACTGCTTCAGAATTTGCAGATCCATCTACTGGCCTCGTACAGGTCGATTATTTAAATGATGCGACTTCTATCATGGACGAAATCGTCTGGGTTGCAAACAACCGCTCCATTCTAACTCAAGAAGAAAGAATGGAAGACATCGTAAAACACCGTACGGCCAATGTCAATATGCTTGCAGTGGACGATGACATTTGTTGGAGAGAATCTTACGGCCGTGGAGCTGGAACCATTCCTACCGGATGTAGTAGTGGGAAAATTTATGAGACAGGACTTTGTTACAAAAAGTGTACGCGTCCTGGTTATGAAGGTGGCGGTGGTCCACTTTGTTTGGCAAAATGCCCGAGCAACTTTTCCGATACAGGGTTACACTGCTTTAAGCCAGCAGCGTACGGTAGAGGAGCAGGAAGAATTCCTGATGTAAGGTGTCCACGTGGTTTTTCCCAAAGAGGAATTGGCGCTGCGGCATGGTGTGACAATGGCCCAACTTGGCCATGGGATTTAGAAACACGAAGTGCAACTACTTCTTGCCGTTCGAATGAGGAAAGAAATGGCGGTCTTTGTTATCCAAAATGTAAGAGCGGATACAAAGCTTTTGCATGTTGTGTTTGTTCTCCAATTTGTCCTTCTAATACAGTTGACATTGGAGTTTCTTGTCAAAAGAATTCGTACGGACGTGGAGTAGGAACCATCCCAACAGGTTGTTCAAATGGAAAAGAAAATCAGGCGGGTCTTTGTTACAAAAAATGTAAATCAGGTAAGAAAGGAGTTGGTCCGGTTTGTTGGGAAAAAAGTTGTCCTTCAAACTACCCAGTTAACTGTGGTTTGAGTTGTGCGATTTCATCGAGCAAATGCTTTATGGCGACTTTGGATCAAGTGACTTCTCCATTGGAGGTAGCATTAACTGTTGGCGAATTTGCAGTAAGTGGTGGTGCGATTACTGCTGCTCGTAAAGGAGCAACGATGGCAGCAAAGGCTGGTGTCAAAGCATCTGCCAAAGCTGCGGCAAAAACTGTTTCTAAGAAATTCACTAAAGCTATGGCGAAAAAAGCAATCAAGAAAGCCATGAAAGAGGAAGGCAAAACAATTGCTGAAGGAACGGTCGAAGAAATGGCTTTGATACTTGTTGAAGCAGAAGCTCAACGCGCTTTTAATGAAGAGCAAGAAGTTGACGGTGTCGATTGGGAAGATTTATCATTGTTGGATCCTACCGGTATTTCAGGGTTGGTTTTAGCTTACGCGAAACCACTTTGTGCGGATGTGAAAAATAATGCTAATAAAGGGAATGGGATACCAAATGCTAATACACGTATAGCAACTCCTGCAACTGGTGCCGGTGGTTCCCTTCCTAAACTTCCTCTTCCGGAGCACCTTCCTCGGCCGACTTCTTCTGGTCAAAGTTCTTCTGGCGCATTGCCAGTTAATAAAATAGTGAGAATTGAAAACAAATGGAAAACGGGTGAGCGTATCAATGTAGAAACTGGAAAATTAGTTTCAACAAAAATCAAAGATGGCGCATGGAGTGCGATGTGGTATATCAAACCAGTTCCTGGAACTAAATATTATCGTATCGAAAACCGCTGGAAAACAGGTCATCGTTTACATATCGAGCGAGGAAGATTAGAGTCAAGTCGGATCAAAGATGGGGCATGGAGTGCGATGTGGGAAATCATCCCAGTGCCAGGTTACAAAGGAGCTTACAGGATTCAAAATCGCTGGAAAAACTATGTAAGAATTCATAGAGAAAGAGGTCCATTAGAAGCTGGCCCAATCAAGGACGGCGCATGGAGTGCCATGTGGTATTTCAAAACAATTTAATAATCTAAGTTTTGAGGCTGTCTCATAAGGTCTAATGTGAGGGATTTTCAAAATCCGTCACATTTTTAAGCGATTGATAATCAACAACTTAAAGATATGATCGATTTTGAAAATCGAACATATCAACTATATGAGACTGCCTTTATTTAACAATTTAAATTTTAATAAAAATGAAGAATATAAAATTAATAGCATTGGCGATTTTCTGTTTTGCCAATTTTCAAGTAGGGTTTTCACAAAGTGATGAGTGTAAGAAAAACCTGATGGATGTCATGAAAGGATATGAAAAAGAAGTATCCTCATCTGATGATATGACCAAACAAAAAGCAGACGCACTTTTGGAAGATTATATGGCGACAGCTTATCAAAAATTTCCAGATTGTTTTCCGAAAGATTATCAACAACGTCATCAAGATCATGTGGAGCATGCAAAAGAAGAGGATGCAAAAACAGTAAAGATTCAGCAAGAAATTGATGAAAAGGAAGTAGTTGAAATCATAAAAGAAAAGCCAGCGCCTGTCAAAGATCAGACGGCAAATTTAGCATCTGTAAAAGATGCTGGCCTTGCACAAACCACTGAGTATCAGGAAATAAAAAAAGAGTGTACCATTATTTTAAAAGCACATCTTGCTGATATGAAAAAGGATATGCAAGTGAAGAAATCTCAAGCACGTACTGCACCCCAACGAAAAGCAGTATTGGACGGATTTACTCGATTACGAAATGAAGTCATCCATGCATGTGTGATGGATAAAATGGAGGATACGAAGAAATAAACACTTTTAATTTTATAGATCAATTATGTAAAGGTCAGCTCCTCGGAGTTGGCCTTTTATATGTAAAACTTGAGTTAAGTCATTGATATTCAATTAGTTATGAGTGTGCCACATGGAAATGTGGTTTTATCCTTGCCATTTAAGATGTATTTTTAAATACCTATTAATAACCAAACCCCTGTAAATATGATTTGCTTAGTTTAACGTTTTCAAATTGATACGAACAAAACACCTAAAATTAACTTTAAAATTTACTTTTTCTATTCTCCTTATTTGCTTGACTACGCTCTCGTTGTCAGCAAATATTGTAGATTCGGCTAGCGTAAAAAAGGTAAAGATTCTCAACTTTGCTTCGGATAGCTCCTATCTGGATCTGACAGATGCTTTGTATTTTAGTAATAAAGAATCTGAAAATTATACCTACGATGCGATATCAAGTATCGATACATGGCATCCAATAAAAAACTTACCAAGGGACGTTATCCAAAAAGGAATTTTAGTAAAATTGGCAATCGAAAATTTTGAAGGCCAAAATCTTCCCTGCGTTTTATATCTCCACCATTTGCAGTCCGTAAATATTTATACCAAGAATAAATACCCAGGTATCCAAACGACAACTGCGGGTACTTTGCTTATGCCCAAAGACCGACAAATACAGCGAGGTTTGGTTATCCCTGGTTACGGATATAGTACTCAGATAGAGTTAGAATTGGCCGAAGGCATCAATGAGATTTTCCTTGATATTAGTTACACGGTCAGAAAACCATTTCAACCAGATGTAAGGCTCTATCGCTTCCAAGAATGGAATGAAGTCCTTATCAAAGATTTTGAAAAAAATATTTTAGTTCATCTTTTGCTTTTTGGTGCCATGTGGATTATGGCGATTTATCATTTGCTGATTTACTTTCAAAGAAAGGATAGTGCCTTCCTTTGGTATGCGATTTACTCTTTTGTTATTTCAGTCAATTTGTTGATAGAGTCTGGTATTTTTTCGATTTACATTACGCCTGATTTTCCATTGGTAAATAACCTCTATAGATATTTACAACTTCATGCATTTTGCGCCTATTTGGTTTATTGGATGTTTTTAAGAGATTTTGTAAATCTAAAAACCTTACTTCCTACCCATGATAAATTTTTAGTTCGTTATTTGATTGGGTTTACGATTGTCAGCTTTATTACAACTTCGATTTATATCAACGGGTTATTTGGGGAGTATGTCGAAATGACTTTTATCAGTTTTCTACTGCCTTTTACAGGCTTAATATTTGGGGTGGTTTATTACTTTTTTATTACGAAAGCCAAAAATAAATTTGTCAATTTATTCCTTATTGGTAGCCTTCTCTTGTTGCTCGGAGTATTTGCGAATACGATTATAACTGCGGGTACTCATTTCGGATGGATCGAGCAATTCCCTTTTCCCAATTTTCTTTTTACCGAAATTGCCGTTTTGATCGAATTGCTCTTTTTTGCTTTTATATTGGGTTATCGCAGTAGCTTAATGGATATGGAGCGAAAACGAGTGATTGAATTAGATGAAATCAAGTCGAAATTTTTTGCCAATATTTCTCATGAATTACGTACTCCGATAACTGTTATCTCTGGGATGGCAGAACAGCTTAAGGGTAACTTACAAGCACGCGAATTAATACAACGTAACAGTAAAAATCTACTGCGATTGGTCAATCAACTTTTAGATTTGTCAAAACTGGATTCGGGACAATTGAAGTCAAATATTATGACGGCTGATATTGTCAATTTTTTGAATTACGTAACTGAATCATTCTACGCTGCTGCTGCTGAAAAGGACATTAGACTCAGTTTTTATTCAGAGCAAAAGGAAATTATTATGGATTTTGATGAAATGAAAATCCAACAAATTATCAGTAATTTATTATCAAATGCTATCAAGTTTACGGGTAAAATGGGTAAAATCGTTTTGCACGTCAAAGCAACTGAAACCGACGGAATTCCACATTTACAAATAAAAGTAAAGGATACGGGTATTGGTATCGTTGCTCAAGATTTGCCTTTCGTTTTCGATAGATTTTATCAAGTTGATTCTCCCATTTCTCAACGGGAGAATGGAACAGGTATTGGCTTGGCACTGACGCGCGAGTTGGTTGAGCATGCAGGAGGAACCATTTCTGTCACCTCTGAGATTGATCATGGAACAGAGTTTTCCATTTTGATTCCAATTACCAAAACACAAGAGGTTTCTGTTTTCAATTTTAGTAAAAATGAATTTGAAAATAAAGTAGTTCCTTTTACTTTGAGTGCAAATGCTGAAGCTGCAAATGGTGGTTTTGCTGTCGAGGAATCACATTTGGATAAATTGCTTTTAATTGATGATAATCCAGACATCATTATTTATTTGAAACAATTATTGAAAGGAAAATATGATATCACCGTAGCAAGAGACGGCATCGAAGGTGTCAACATGGCGTTAGAAACTATTCCTGATATTATATTGAGCGATGTGATGATGCCCGGCAAAGACGGCTATGAACTTTGCAGTACGCTCAAAAATGATAGACGCACCAGCCACATTCCAATAGTTTTGCTTACCGCAAAAGCAGGACAAGAGGATAAGATTGCTGGACTAAAGGGAGGCGCAGATGCCTACTTGACCAAACCATTTGATAAAAAAGAGTTATTCGTTCGTTTGGAAAAACTCATCGAATCAAGGCTTTCTCTTCAGCGATATTATTTAAGTTCTACTTTTGAGAACATGCCCAAAAGCAGTCGGAAGCCAAGACCAATAGGAACAGCTAATGAAACCGAAATCACTGCTCATATTGATATTGAAAACGAGTTTTTAATAAAGATAAAAGAACTCGTCATTAGTCGATTAGATGACCCACAATTGGGGGTTAAAGATCTATGCAAAAAAGCAGGCTTGAGCAGTATGCAAGTCAATCGAAAACTTAAAGCCCTTACGGGCAAAACTGCTAATCAATTTATCCGTTCCTTACGGCTCGAAAAAGCTAATAAATTGCTGAAAAACTCTTCGCTCAATATCTCCGAAATCGCCTATGATGTTGGATTTTCAGATCCAAATTATTTTTCAAGAGTATTTTCGGATGCCTACGGTGTTTCTCCATCTGATTTTCGTAAATAATTGATTTTCAGTATTTTATGTAGTTTTTTTTGAAAATGTTTTTTTTGTGCTAATCTTTTGTCCTACAAAAAATTGAATTTCTCCTTGTCTTTTTCGCATTTGTGAAGATGCTCGCCTTTGTATTCCTCTAAGTTTGTATCGTATTTATGAGTTGACTAAAAACACAAAAGTTATACGCGTTGACTTTTATGTTTTAAGCTGCTTGTAATAGATGACACCTTACAACTTTTATTAACTTTTAAAACTTTATTAAAAATGAACAAGCATTTAAAATCAAATTTTGCTCAAAAGGCAAATTTAAAAATGACCAGTGCAACACTGATGAATAGGATTTTAACTAACAAAATGACACTTTTACTGGTGGCATTATTTTTTCTCGGCACAAGTTCATTATCAGCTCAAAGAACTTCTTACGTATTCAAGGTCAAAACAGCTGATAAGTATCTTG
>CALHBQ010000515.1 GCA_937930815.1 uncultured Saprospiraceae bacterium
ACTACGAGGTCGCTTTTATCAACCAATTCATTCATTCTTTTTCTAAAGAGTTTACCTAAAACCATGGCGTTTTCAGCCAAACCTTCGTCTTCAATTACTTTCAATGCTTCCATTGCAATCGCACAAGCGAGTGGGTTTCCACCGAAAGTAGAACCATGCTCGCCTGGTTTGATGGTCATCATGATATCATCATTTGCCAAAACCGCAGATACTGGGAATACACCGCCAGAAAGCGCTTTTCCTAAAATTAAAATATCAGGTTTTATTTCTGGGTTATGTCCACAGCTTTTTTCGCAAGAACAATTGCCACAAGTAGCCAAAAGACGGCCTGTACGAGCAACACCTGTCTGCACTTCATCAGCGATGAAAAGCACATTATTGGCTTTACAAATTTCAGATGCTTTTTTCAAATATCCATCGTCTGGAACAAATACACCAGCTTCCCCTTGAATCGGTTCCACCATGAAGCCAGCGACATTTTTGTCTTTTAATGCATTTTCCAATGCCTCCAAGTCATTATATTGTATAACCTGAATTCCTGGAAGATATGGGCCATAATCTTTAGTTGCTCCTGGATCCATTGAACCAGAGATAACGCCCAAAGTTCTTCCGTGAAAGTTACCAGAAGCGAAGATGATGGTCGCTTTGTTTGACTCAACACCTTTTACTTTATAAGCCCATTTTCTGCATAATTTCAATGCAGTCTCAACAGCTTCAACACCTGAGTTGATAGGCAACACTTTGTCATAATTGAAATATTCAGTAATGAATTTTTCGTATGGCCCCAACATGTCATTGTAAAATGCTCTGGAAGTAAGCGTCAACGTCTTTGCTTGTTCCACCATCGCATTGATGATACGTGGATGGCAATGACCTTGATTTACAGCCGAATACGCAGAAAGGAAATCATAATATATTTTGCCTTCGGTATCCCAAACATAAACTCCTTCTCCACGCGCCAAAACAACTGGCAGTGGGTGATAGTTATGTGCTCCGTATTTGTCTTCGAGCTGCATTAGCTCTTTTGATGATAATGTTGCTGTGGTCATATTTTCTTCTTTTTATTGAATTTGGTTGCAAAAATAGAATAACCTTTCAATTCAAACGAGCATCTTCCTATTTTTGATGTGCATCCGATAAAACAGCTTCTGCAAAAGAGATAACTTCCTTCTTTTCCAACTTGGTTAATTCCTTTCTGATTTTTTTATAATTGACATCTTTTGGAATTTCCATAGCGAAGTAATCTTCGTTCCATTTCTCAGAGTTACAACCTAAGTTTTGGAATTTCTTTCTCAATTCCACCGTATCAAAATCTTTGTTCAAACGAATAACGCGAACAATCGAATTTCCTGAATACTGAACGATTTCTTTGAAAATGTAAGTTTTTTCCTTTTTAAGATATTCAGCTTGGATTAAGTCATCGGTTGCTAAGTTAGGAACGTAGAATGTAAGTTTTTCAATTTGAAAATGACCTTTTTTCTTGTCAACAACCTTTGCCCAAAGGGTTTCTGCCATGTGTTCGTCCAAAACTTCTGAGTAGAATTTGAAAAGGATTTTTTTTGAATCGTGCTTCATTTCTCTTGTGTTTAATGTTACGAATTGAACATCACAAAAGAATCAGTAGGCGGTTATTTTTTTAAGAACAATTCCGCTTTTTCCAAATCTTGAGGAGTGTCAATCCCAATAGTTTCTTCAGAAGTTTCCACGATTCCGATGGAGTATCCGTTTTCGAGCCAACGGAGTTGTTCGAGACTTTCGGATTTTTCCAACGGGGAAGCGGGGAGTTTGGAAACTTCATATAGTACCTTTCGCCGAAAGGCATAAAGTCCTATATGTTTGTAGAACTTGCCATTTTCTTGCCAATCCTCCTGTTTTTTGCCTCGAATGTGTGGAATTGGCGACCGACTAAAGTATAGTGCATTTCCTTTTTTACCAAAAACAGCTTTTACGATATTAGGATTGAGTATTTTTTCTGTTTTAAAAATGCGTTTAGCGAGTGTTCCTATTTGAAATTCATTTTTAATGAAAAAAGAAACCAGTGAGTCAATCTGTGCAGGCAAAATAAAAGGTTCATCTCCCTGTATATTCACGACAACTTCATAATCAGGCAGTTGATAAGCAACTTCTGCACAACGGTCAGTTCCGCTCGGATGATTTGGGTCAGAATCATAAACTGCATATCCCAGAGATTTAACATGTTCGTAAATCCTTTCGTCATCTGTTACGACGGCAAAGTGGTCAATTAGCTTTGCTTTTGAGACTTGTTCGCAGACGCGCTGAATCATCGTTTTTCCACCAAGAATCGCCAAAGGTTTACCCGGAAAACGAGTAGATGCAAATCGGGCTGGAATTAAAGCGAGAACTTTCATAGTTTTGGGCATTGAAGTTATTTTAAAATAGTATTCAATCTGCAAATCTGAATATAAAGAACCTGATTTCGCAAAATTTTTGAGGTGTAGCGCGGCTATGCCACAAAAATTTTACTTTATCAGAACCAGCCCGTTCCGGTCATGCTGGCCTTCATCTTCAAATTTTCGATTCTGAACCCTATTCTTAAATAACTTCCTGAAAACGAATTTTATGAGAAAACGAAGTTGGGCTTTTTATTTAATTTTTGGGTGCGTATTGACTTTTCAATTCAATTTGAATGGTCAAACCGAAGAACCTAAACCTATAAAGGTCACAGGCGATAGCCTCTACTATTTGACGGCGCAAGATACCATCTTCCTATCAATTGATTTTTATGGTGAAAAAGTATTTGAGCATTTCCTTGCGAAAGGGCAGACGTTGTATTCGTTGGCTCGTTTTTACGGAATGCAGCCAGAGGAATTGCTTTTTTACAATCCACAGATTGACCCATTAAATATTTCAATTGGTGATAAAGTGAAAATTCCAATCCCGAATCGGGCAATTGTTCGTAAACCAAATCGAATTCGAAATCCTAAAACAGATTCACCTATCATTCATAAAATAAAAAGAGGGGAGACCCTTTATCGACTTTCCAAAATGTATTACCGTATTCCAATTGATACCATCAAAAGTTGGAATAATATGACCTCCGATGTTTTGAAAAAAGACCATCAATTATACGTAGGTTGGATGAATGTCGAGGGAATTCCCGATTCGCTCCGCAAAAATTATGGTGGGTATTGGTGGAAACGCAGTTTTGAATTAGGCGCTCAATTCAGAGGCCAAGGTGGCGGAACTAAAAAACTCAGAAAAGAAAAAGGAGCTGCCTTTTGGCAAAAAAAAGCACGAGGTAACTCGGACGAATTATTCGCGCTTCATCGTACTGCAAAAATCGGTAGCGTCATCATGCTCCTCAATCCAATGACTCGTCGAACTGTTTTTGTAAAAGTTTTGGGAAGAATCCCAAGTGCAAAATATCAAGACACAGTCAAAGTTGTTGTTTCTGAACAGACAGCCAAATTGCTTGGTGCACGTGATCCTCGGTTCTTTGTAGAAGTTCAATATTGGAAGTAGGCCATGGTTGCCAGGTTGCCATTGTTACCATGGTTTCGCATCAAAAAAGACATTTGAGTTCTCCTCAAATGTCTTTTTTGTTTAGCCGAAAAAATCTTTGATTTTTTCGGCAACTCGGCAACTCGGCAACTCGGCAACTCGGCAACTCGGCAACTCGGCAACTCGGCAACTCGGCAACTCGGCAACTCGGCAACTCGGCAACTCGGCAACTCGGCAACTCGTTTCACCCAACCTTTTCAGAAATTCTACTGTCCTTCTAAATATTAAGAAAAGTTAAAGTATTGATTTGTATAAAAAAACGGCCAAGTTTGTAGTTTTGGATTTTGAAACTAAAAGCATTAGAATGAAACGCCTCAACTTTGTTTTTTTAATTTTTTTATTATCTGTTTCCCTTTTCGGTCAAGAAAAGGAGAAAAAGTCCAAACGAAATACCGAAGTTGGTCTCAATATCACCAATACTTTGGCTGGTTTTTTTAACTCGGGAGGAAGTGGTCTTTCAAAAGATCCTTACTTGTTTAGTTTGAAATTTGGGAGTTCAAAGGGAGCCGCACGGTTTGCAACTAACTTTAATACCCAATCAAGGTCCGAATTTTTAATCAACGGAACCCGTAACATTGAGGAATCAGCGTTTTTTGTCCGAGGAGGATATGAGTTTAGAAAACCAATAGATAAGAGATTTACTATCTATTATGGAATTGACGGAACAGTAGAGTATCAGTTTGAAAAAGTTGATTTTTCTTCCTTTGGTTCAGGTTCAATTATTACGGAGAATAACACTTTTGGTGTTGGAGGAGGTCCAGTTTTAGGTATTCAATTCCAGTTAATGAAACGTATCGCTCTTACGACCGAGGCCTCAATTTACGGAGTAGTAAACAATCGGAAAGAAAGCCTCGACGAAGGTCGTGGTTCGCCGCCGGTAGACAATAATTCGACGGGTTTTAAAATAGCGCCTTTAATCCCATCATCTCTTTATTTAATAATGATTTTTTAAATTTAAAATTAAAAAGAGATGAAAAAGAATATTTTACTATTAGGAGCTTTAATGATGGTTTTAGTGGGGTTTTCGCAAGATGATTCCATTGTTGAATTAACCAATGAATCAAAATATGAGTTACCAGAGCGCTATAAAATGATTGGTCTCAATATGACGCCTTTGCTAACTCAATTGATTCCGTTTAATCGTTCGAATCCGACAGTTGCAGGGCCTTATATGATGACCTATCGTTCATACAGAGACAACAACGCGTTTAGATTTGGATTAGGAGCCAATCTTTCAGATGAATCTTTTAATAATAGTACAGCGACCTTTAACATGAGGATGGGATGGGAAAAAAAGAAGTCATTTTACGAAAGTTGGTCCTATAGTTTTGGATTAGATTTCTTTATTTCTGGAGGTGGGTTCAATTTGTCCAATGCAAGCAATAGTGAATCGGGCGTTTTTGGTACAGGAGTCGTTTGGGGGATTGAGTATTTTGTAAACCCAAAAGTTAGTTTGAATGTAGAAACTGCCTTTTATTTGGGTGCAGGAGGAGACGATGGGCCTACGATATTGTTTATTCCTCCAGTTGGATTAACGCTTAATTTTTTAGTCCCAAAACGGGCTCGAAAAAGAAATTAAGTTTTAAATAGGTTAGTACTTTAAGCAACAGCCTAACTAACTTCAATAAAAGTTAGGCTGTTTTTTATCACGACCGTTAACATTATATATTTGTATTTTTCGAATAAATATCTCTAATTTTAGGGGTCGAAAGATGCTATTTAATCAACTAATTAATCTTTTTAGTTATGAAAAAACATTATTTATTACTTCCATGCTTATTGGTAATGATATTTTTTGCTGCTTGTAATCAGCTTGAACCTGATGTAACTGGAGTACAAGCCAAACTTAATCTACCTGAGCAAGCATTCGATTACGAAGGGTTAGATTATCCAGATCACTTCCTTTCGAGATTTAATTTTGTTACGCGCGTTAATCCAGATGTAACCAACGATGGTGCTACATTAGGTAGAGTTTTGTTTTACGACAACAAAATGTCTCTTAATAACTCAGTTGCTTGTGCCTCTTGTCATCACCAATCAAAAGGTTTTGCAGACGGAGCAATTGCTAGTACAGGTTTTGGAGGAAAAGTTACTCCAAGAAATTCATTGAGTATTGCGAATGGATCCATTAGCAATAACTTATTTTGGGATTCAAGAGTCAACTCTCTAAAGGATTTAATCTTAGAGCCAATCCAAAACCATATTGAAATGGGAATGGAAGATGTAGACATGTTAACTACAAAATTAGCAGCTACAGATTACTACCCAGCGCTTTTCGAAAAAGCATATGGTGATAAAAATATTACAGCGGATAGAATTTCTGATGCAATGGCTCAGTTTTTAGGGTCAATGAAATCTGTCAGTGCGAAATATGACGTTGCATTGAGTAGTAATAACTTCAGCGAGTATTCTTCTTTAGAAAATTTAGGAAAAGAAATATTTTTCAGTAGTAAAGGCCAGTGTAGTGCTTGTCATGCTGGAGCGAATTTCTCCTCTATCAATTCATACTATGACAATAACTCTTTGAGAGGAGCTACTAATATTGGATTAGATCCTGAATACTCTGATAAAGGAATTGAAAACGGTAGATTCCGTATTCCATCTTTAAGAAACGTCGCACTTACTGCTCCATATATGCATGATGGACGTTACGAAACATTGGAAGAAGTTGTTGATTTCTATGATCACGGTATCAAAGATAATCCAAACTTAGATGTCCGATTCCGAGATTCAAATGGAGAGCCAATCCGTATGGATTTGACTTCTATTGAAAAGAAAGCTTTGGTAGCCTTTATGAATACCTTGACGGATGAGACTTTCATCAATGATGAAAAGTTTAGTAATCCTTTTAATTAAGCACTAAAGTTTTATCTGAAATAACAAAGCCCAATCTGAGTATTCAGGTTGGGCTTTGTTTTTTGTTTCTTTGCATTTATGAAAAAAGAATCTTGCCTGGAGACAATAGAAGAAGCAATATTGGCAGAAAAGAATGGAGCAGATAGAATAGAGCTATGTTCAGATTTGGCAAATGATGGTTTGACACCTGATGAAGAGCTGATTAAAAAGGTATTGGAAAAGGTGAAAATTCCAATCCGAGTGATGATTCGCCCACGAGCAGGTGATTTTACTTATTCAAAAGACGAAATAGAGAAAATGAAGCGTTCTATCCTTTTTTGTAAAAAAATAAAGGTAGAAGGAGTCGTTTTTGGAATACTAAAAGAAAACAAGACCGTTGATGTTGAAAACACCAAAATACTCGCTGATTTAAGCTTTCCCTTAAAGGTAACCTTTCACAAAGCGATTGATGTGACCCCCAATATTGAGGAGGCAATTAATTTGCTTTCTCAAATAGATACTATTTCGAGTGTTTTAACCTCAGGAGGTCAAGCGACAGCAAAAGAGGGGAGTATGGTTCTAAAAAAATTGGTAAATCAATTTGATTCGAAGCTGGACATCATTTCTGCTGGGAAGGTGAAAGATTCAAATATTGAAGAAATTCATCAACTAATTGGAGGGACATGGTATCATGGACGTAAGATTGTGGCTTTGGTATAGCCAATTAATCCTTCTTTTATCTTATTTCCTAAATTGCTCATCGACCAATTTGCCTTTTGTTATTTGGATTCTCATGGTTTTATGCTTCAAAAAATCTATAAAAAAGGCTCTTTTCAGAATTATTTCAAGATAGAAAACATTAACGATTAATAAGCGTAAAAAACTTGCGATTCCATTTTGAAATTTCCTTAATAAAAATGTACCTTTGCGCTCGCTTTTTTAGGAAGCATGAAATTATATTAAAATATATAACTCAGAAGGGGTAGAATTGAGGAGTGAAAATACGATAATACATTCAATATAGTATATATGCCAACCATTAATCAACTTGTTCGTAAAGGGAGAAAACAAATTATCTCCAAGAGTAAATCAAGAGCTTTGGATTCATCTCCGCAGAAACGTGGAGTATGTACTCGTGTTTACACGACTACACCAAAGAAGCCTAACTCAGCTCTTCGTAAAGTTGCAAAAGTGCGTTTGACAAATGGCCTTGAGGTTATTTGTTATATTCCAGGTGAGGGTCATAACTTACAGGAGCACTCAATTGTTTTGGTAAGAGGAGGTAGAGTGAAGGATTTACCAGGTGTAAGGTATACTATTGTAAGGGGTGCGCTTGATACGGCGGGAGTTGAGGGTCGTTTGACTGCTCGTTCACGTTATGGAGCGAAAATGCCTAAGAAATAATCAATTTAGAAAGAATCATTTAATCTTATAATACAATGCGTAAACGTAAGCCTAAAAAGCGGATTATTCAGCCAGACCCAAGGTTTGGAGACATTGCAGTAACTCAGTTTGTAAATAACATGATGTTGCAAGGTAAAAAATCAACTGCTTTCACTGTTTTTTATGATGCGATGGATATCGTTGGTGAAAAATCAGGAGAAGATCCGCATAAAGTATGGAAAGCTGCATTGAATAACGTGATGCCACAAGTAGAAGTAAGAAGTAGAAGAATTGGTGGTGCTACATTCCAGATTCCAACTGAAATTAGAGCTGCAAGAAAGGTTTCTATTGGAATGAAGTGGATGGTGAAATTTGCAAGAGAGAGAAGTGGAAAAGGGTTCGCGCAAAAAATGTCAGCTGAAATTTTAGCAGCAGCAAAGAATGAAGGAGCAGCAGTGAAGCGAAAAGAGGATACGCATAGAATGGCAGAGGCAAATAGAGCATTTGCACACTTTAGAGTTTAATTTTATAAATATATCCAAACCAGCTTAGTAACAAGTAATCCGTTTTTGAGTATACACTTTCTTTCAAACATTTTTACTTAATACTATCAGATACATTTAAAATGGCAGATTTAAAATTTAGACGAAATATTGGTATTGCCGCGCACATTGATGCAGGTAAAACGACTACCACAGAGCGTATTCTGTATTATACTGGTATTTCTCATAAGATAGGTGAAGTTCATGATGGTGCAGCCACTATGGACTGGATGGAGCAAGAGCAAGAGCGTGGAATCACGATTACTTCAGCAGCAACAAGAACTTCTTGGAAGTGGAATGATCAAGATTATGACATCAATATTATTGATACTCCAGGTCACGTTGATTTTACGGTAGAAGTTGAGCGTTCATTGCGTGTATTGGATGGTGTAGTTGCTTTGTTTTCATCTGTTGATGGAGTAGAGCCACAATCAGAAACTGTTTGGAGACAAGCTGATAGATATAAAGTGCCACGTATTGGTTTTGTAAATAAAATGGATCGTTCTGGTGCAGATTTCTTCATGGTTGTAAATGACGTGAAAGAGAAATTGGGTGCTAATGCAATTCCATTACAAGTTCCAATTGGTGCAGAAGAGACCTTTAGAGGAGTAGTTGACTTATTAACAATGGAGGCGCGTGTTTGGAGTGAGGATGATTTCGGTATGACTTACGAAGTCATTGAAATGCCTGCTGATGTTAAAGAAGATGCTGAGAAGTGGAGAGCAGCGTTGATTGAGTCAGTAGCTGAATATGATGATGCGTTGATGGAAAAATTCTTTGATGATGCGGATTCAATTACGCCGCAAGAATTGATGACAGTTATCCGTCAAGCAACAATCGATATGAAAATCACTCCAATGATGTGTGGTTCTGCCTTTAAAAACAAAGGTGTACAAGCATTATTGGATTACGTATGTGAATTGATGCCTTCTCCATTAGATGTAGATGGAGTACAAGGAACTGATCCAAAAACAGATGAACCTATTACACGGCAACCATCGGTTACGGATCCATTTGCAGCTTTAGCATTTAAAATTGCAACAGATCCTTATGTAGGAAGATTGTGCTTTATTCGTGCTTACTCTGGGGCATTGGATGCTGGTTCATACGTTTTGAATACAAGAAGTGGTAACAAAGAGAGAATATCTCGTTTGTACCAAATGCACTCAAATAAGCAAAATCCTATTCCAAGAGTAGAGGCTGGAGATATTGCAGCAGCAGTAGGATTTAAAGATATTAGAACTGGGGATACTTTATGTGACCCTAACCATCCGATAGTTTTGGAAAGTATGACTTTCCCAGATCCTGTAATCGGTATAGCAATTGAGCCTAAGACTCAAAAAGACTTGGATAAGTTAGGAATGGGTTTAGCGAAGTTGTCAGAAGAGGATCCGACGTTCAAGGTGAAATACGATGAAGAAACGAATCAAACTGTAATCAGTGGAATGGGTGAGTTACACCTTGAGATTATCATTGACCGTTTGAAGCGTGAGTTCAAAGTAGAATGTAACCAAGGTCAGCCACAGGTTAATTACCGTGAAGCTTTGTTGATGAAGACAGAGCACAGAGAGCGTTTGAAAAAGCAATCTGGAGGGTCTGGTTTATTCGCAGATATGTCTTTCGAATTAGGACCTGCTGATGAAGAATTCATGGAAAGTGATGACTTCAAATCAGGCAAAACTAAGTTACAATTTGAATGGGCTATTGTTGGTGGTAAAATCGATAAGAATTACCAAAAACCAATTAAAGATGGTTTTACAGCAATGATGACCAATGGAATTTTGGCAGGTTTCCCAATTGATGCGATGAGAGTAAGAGTTTTCGATGGTGGAATGCACACAGTGGATTCAAAGCCAATCGCATTCGAACTCTGTGCAAAAGAAGGATTCCGTGCAGCTGCAAAATCATGTAAGCCAACCTTGATGGAGCCTATCATGAAATTGGAGGTAGTAACTCCAGAGGAATATGTAGGTAGTGTTATTGGTGACTTAAACCGTCGTCGTGGATTTCCTAAAGGTCAAGAGCCAAGAGCAGGAGGTGCGATTGCAGTATTAGCAGATGTTCCACTTTCACAAATGTTTGGATATGTAACATCCTTACGTACAATTACTTCAGGACGTGCGAATTCTACAATGGAATTTTCACACTATGCAGCAGCTCCAGCGAGTATTGCAGCAGAGGTAATTGAAAAAGCAAACGGCGTAACTGCCTAAATAGAATTATCAGTTCAAGTTTGACCTTTTTGTCAAACTTGAACTTTTAAAGACCTTGTATTAAAGGTCGAATATAATTTTCATTTTAATCGAAGTTGACACTTTAATAGTCAATATCAGGCATGAATCAAAAAATTAGAATCAAACTCCGTTCATACGACCACAATTTAGTGGATAAATCAACGGAGAAAATCGTAAAGACAGTACGTACCTCAGGTGCCGTAGTGACTGGACCGATTCCGCTGCCAAACGAGAAAAAAATCTTCACAGTATTGCGTTCTCCGCACGTGAATAAAAAATCTCGGGAGCAGTTTCAGTTGCGTACACATACGCGTCTTATTGAGATCTATACACCGACTCAGAAGACCGTTGACGCATTATCTAAATTGGAATTGCCCAGTGGGGTTGATATTCAGGTTAAATTAACCTAAGTATTCACGATTCCCATCTAATGGGGAACGATTTCATTTTTTTGTTGGCAAAATATGTACAAGTATCCGAAAGGAATTAGTACATTTGCGCCCTTTTTGAAAAGTATTACGCGAACCGCGCAGTTGCGTCGGAACGCTGTTACCATAAAAATTTTTCGACAGTGAACGGAATAATTGGTAAGAAACTCGGTATGACCAGTATTTTTAACGAAGCTGGACAGCAAATCGCCTGTACATTGGTAGAAGCTGGTCCATGTGTCGTTACTCAGGTTAAAGACGAGGAAACGGATGGCTACTATGCACTTCAACTTGGTTTTGAAGAAGCAAAAGTCAAAAATACAAGTCAGCCAATGGCTGGACATTTTGAAAAAGCTGGTACTACACCTAAGCGCAAGTTGATTGAGTTTAGAGATACCGACCTTAACAAAGCAATCGGAGATACTGTAACAGTTGAAGACGTATTTGTGGAAGGTGATGTAGTACACGCTATTGGTCGCACCAAAGGGAAAGGTTTCCAAGGTGTAGTAAAGCGCCATAATTTCAAAGGTGTCGGTGATGCAACTCACGGTCAACATAACAGACAAAGAGCCCCTGGTTCTATTGGTCAAGCATCTTATCCAGCACAGGTTTCGAAAGGAATGCGTATGGGTGGACGTATGGGCGGAACGAGAGTGAAGGTCAAAAATCTTAAAATAGTTAAGGTATTCCCAGAAAAGAACCTTTTGGTTGTTTCAGGTGCAATTCCAGGCCATAAAGGGTCAACTATTATTATCGAAAAGAAATAATCTTTCAAATTTAAGTAATTATGAAAGTTGATGTTTTAAATACTCAGGGCAAGAGCGCAGGAAGATCTGTGGATTTACCTGATTCAATATTTGGTATTGAGCCAAATGAGCACGCAGTTTGGCTTGCAGTCAAACAATATTTGGCTCACCAACGTCAAGGTACTCACAAGGCCAAGGAGAAAGGTGAAATCAAAGGTTCTACCAGAAAGTTGGTTAAGCAAAAAGGAACTGGTGGTGCAAGAAAGGGTAGTATCAAGTCTGGTCTTTTCCGAGGTGGTGGAAGAATGTTTGGGCCAAGACCACGAAACTATTCTGTGAAGCTCAATAAGAAAGTAAGAGCATTAGCTAAAATGTCTGCACTTTCTGCGAAAGCGGCTGAAGGAAGTATCGTTGTAATGGAAGATTTTTCATTCGATGCTCCAAAAACCAGTGCTTTCAAAGACATTGTAACTTCTTTAGAGTTAGCAGGTAAAAAGGCACTTTTTGTAACTGGTGATCTTGAGTCAGAAGTAGTACGTTCAGGAAGCAATATTCCTAAAGTATCTATTATGAGAGCTCAAGACCTGAACACTTACAAAGTGATGGCCAACGATACTTTGATTTTATGCGAAGGCGCAGTTGAAAAACTGAAAGCAATTCACAATAATTAATTGATTTAGCAATAACCATTTGTTATGGCAAGAAATATTTTAATAAAACCAATCATCACGGAGAAATCAGACAAATTGTCTGAGAATCTGTCTCAGTTTTCTTTCATTGTTGATAAGAAAGCAAACAAACTTGAGATTAGAAAAGCCGTCGAGGAGCAATATTCAGTAACTGTTGAATCAGTTAATACTGCAATTATGCCTTCAAAATCTAAAAGCCGTAACACGAGAGCGGGTTTGATTAAGGGGAGAAAGTCAGCTTACAAAAAGGCAATTGTGACCTTAGCTGAAGGAGAAGATTTGAACTTGTACGGAGAACTTTAATTAGTTCTTTTAAAAATTTAAGAATAAGAAATTTTTAAGCAATGCCAGTAAAAAAGTATAAGCCAATTACACCGGGATTACGAACGAAAGTGAGTAACGCATTTACTGAGGTAACAACCAGTAAGCCGGAGAAGTCATTATTGGCTCCTTTGAAAAAATCAGGGGGACGTAATAATCAGGGTCGTATGACCATGAGGTATAGAGGTGGTGGACACAAACGTCGTTACAGAATCATCGATTTCAAAAGAAATAAAGATGGAATAGCTGCAACAGTGCTATCTATTGAGTATGATCCAAACAGAACGGCTTTCATCGCTTTGGTTGAATATACTGATGGCGAGAAAAGATACATCATTGCTCCAAACGGATTAAATGTTGGCGATACTGTTCAATCAGGTAAAACTGCTACACCGGATGTTGGAAACACAATGTTCTTAGGAGATATTCCTTTAGGTTCAAACATTCATGCAATTGAATTGGAGCCAGGAAAAGGAGCTTCATTGGTAAGAAGCGCAGGTACAACTGCAACTTTGATGGGGCGTGAAGGAAGATATGCAGCAATCAAGTTGCCATCCGGTGAGGTAAGAAGAATCCTTTTGACTTGTAGAGCGACTATCGGTAGCACTTCGAATCCAGACCACGGCTTGGAGGTCTTTGGTAAAGCAGGTAGAAAGAGATGGTTGGGTAGAAGACCACGTGTAAGAGGGGTAGTAATGAATCCAGTTGATCACCCGATGGGTGGTGGTGAAGGTAAATCTTCAGGAGGACACCCACGTTCACGTAACGGTATTATGTCTAAAGGACAGAAAACCCGTAACAATAAGAAGCATTCAAGTAAACTTATTATTTCTCGTCGTAAGAAATAATCACTTTTAAAAAGTAGCATAATATGGCTCGTTCAATAAGAAAAGGACCTTATGTTTTTCACAAACTTTTGACTAAAATCGAAAGAGCGAAGGATTCCAAAAAGAAGCAGGTAATCAAAACCTGGTCAAGAGCATCTATGATTGTTCCTATTATGGTAGGTGAAACAATAGCTGTTCACAATGGAAAAACTTTTGTTCCAGTTTATGTCACTGAGAATATGGTAGGTCACAAGTTGGGTGAATTTTCACCAACACGTACCTACAAAGGTCACTCTGGAAATAGATAATCTAATTAATCGCTGTAAAAATTTTATACAATGGAAGCAGTAGCGAAACTTAAAAATTGCCCAATGTCTGCCCGCAAAATGCGATTAGTAGTAGACAACATTCGCGGGAAAAAAGTAGATGACGCGTTGTCAATCTTAAAATTCACTAAGCGTGAATCAGCAATTTTTTTAGAAAAAGTGCTTTTGTCAGCAATTGCAAACTGGGAGAACAAAACGGATCACTCAGAAAGTGCTGCTGAATACGATTTATATATTAAAACCGCATTTGTGGATGGTGGTTCTTTCTTGAAAAGATTGAGAACTGCACCTCAAGGTCGCGGACATAGAATTCGCAAACGTACAAATCACGTAACGTTAGTAGTAGAGAACAGAGTTCCAGTTGATGGATACGATAATGTTGAGGAAGCTGCTGACGAAGAAGAATAAATTTTTAACTTTTAATACCAATTCACCATTAATTATGGGTCAAAAAACAAATCCAATTGGTAATCGTCTCGGGATAATTCGCGGTTGGGAGTCCAACTGGTACGGAGGCAAGGATATGGCTAAAAAGGTAGTCGAAGATGAAAAAATCAGAAAATACCTTAGAGCACGTATCCCAAAAGGTGGAGTAGCACGAATCATCATTGAGCGTACGCTCAAGAGAATCACTGTTACGATTCACACTTCTCGACCAGGTATTATTATCGGTAAAGGAGGATCTGAGGTTGATAGAGTGAGAGAAGAGTTGAAAAAGCTGACAAATCAGGATGTACAGATCAACATTGTTGAAATCCGTAAACCTGAATTAGATGCCTATATCGTTGGCGAATCAATTGCAAAGCAAATTGAATCTCGTATCAACTATAGAAGAGCAATCAAAGCTGCGATTCAGTCTACAACTCGTGCAGGTGGAGAAGGAATCAAAGTAAGAATCTCAGGTAGATTGAATGGGGCAGAGATGGCTCGTTCGGAAGAATATAAAGAAGGACGTACACCTCTTCACACTTTCCGTGCAGATATTGATTATGCTTTAGTTGAGGCATTAACCGTTTACGGTAAAATCGGTATTAAAGTATGGATTATGAAAGGCGAAGTGTTAGGAAAACCGGACCTTTCTCCAAATGTAGGACAAGGACAAGATAAAGGAGGTCGTGGTGGCCGAGGTGGAGATAGAAGAGGTGGCGGAGGACGTGACCGTAGAGGTGGCGGTGGCCGAGGTAGAGGTGGTAACCGTGGCGGTGGTCGAGGTGGAGATAGAAGAGGTTAATTAAAGTTTTAGTTTATAATTAATATTTGAAAATATTGAGCTATCTTTGCGGCCGATTTCGACCACGAGGGCTCAAAATTCATCAGAAATAGAAATTTTATAGCGATGCTACAACCGAAAAGAACTAAATATCGTAAGCAGCAAAAGGGTAGAATTAAGGGCTTGGCCTACAAAGGCAGTAAAGTTTCTTTTGGCTCTTTTGGTCTTAAATCTTTGGATACGGCGATGATTACCAATCGTCAGTTGGAGTCTGCTCGTATCGCCATGACCCGACACATGAAAAGAGAGGGAAATGTTTGGATTCGAATTTTTCCTGACAAGCCGATTACTTCCAAACCATTAGAGGTACGGATGGGTAAAGGTAAAGGAGCTTTGGATCACTGGGTAGCAGTAGTTAAACCAGGTAGAATCATGTTCGAATTGGATGGTGTAACTGAAGCGGTAGCAAGAGAAGCATTAAGATTGGCAGCTCAAAAATTGCCAGTAGCAACAAAAACAGTCATTCGTCCAGATTACGACGGGGAATAATAAGACCACTATTTTAAATTTATAAAAATGGCATCAAAGAAATTTTTAGAATTACAGGAGTTGTCGGAAGAGCGTTTGCAAGCTGAGTTGGCTGCAACAGAGAATGATTATAGAAAATTGCAAATGGACAACGCATTGAAAGGGTTGGATAATCCTTTAGAATTAAGAGCAATGCGTCGTGATGTTGCGAGATTGAACACGGAAATTCGTCGTCGTGAATTGGCAGGTGCTACTCCAGAAGAGTTGGCAAAGCGTTCCCGAATCCGTGCAAGAAGAAGCCGAAAGCACTAATAATTTTATTTGAAAATTTTTCAATCGAGATAAAATGAGCGAAGAAAGAAAATCGCGTAAAACAAGAACTGGCGTAGTAACAAGCAATAAAATGCAGAAAACGATTTCTGTAGAAGTTCGCAGAAGTTTACGTCACCCATTATACGGCAAGGCAATGAAGCGTTCAAAGAAATTTGTCGTGCATGATGAGAATCAAGAAGCAGGGATCGGTGATTTAGTGAAAATCTCAGAAACAAGACCTTTGAGCAAGAACAAAAGATGGCGTTTGGTCCAAATTATTGAAAAAGCGAAATAATATCAAGAAGGCTTCTGTCTTCATATAATTTTTTGAATCATGATTCAGCAAGAAAGTCGAGTTAAAGTAGCAGATAACAGTGGTGCGAAAGAAGCACTTTGTATCCGCGTATTGGGGGGAACGAAGCGTCGTTATGCCTCAGTAGGAGATATGATTGTGGTGACAGTCAAAGATGTGTCGCCTGGTGGTATCAAAAAAGGAGCAATCTCCAAAGCTGTTGTCGTTCGTACCAAAAAGGAGATCCGTAGAAAAGACGGTTCCTATATCCGATTCGATGACAACGCAATTGTTTTGTTGTCCGATGCACTGGAGCCAAGAGGTACTCGTATTTTCGGACCTGTTGCGCGTGAGTTAAGAGACAAGGACTTTATGAGAATTGTTTCATTAGCACCCGAAGTACTTTAATTTTCGTTTGAAAAAACATTAGGATAATGTCAAAGAAATATAACAAATCCGTAAAGCGAGTCAAATTGCACGTCCGAAAAGATGATGTGGTCAAAGTACTTGCAGGAAAAGATAAAGGAGCAGAAGGGAAAATACTTGAGGTATTTCCAGCCAAGCAGCGAGTCTTGGTAGAAGGAATCAATATGGTGACAAAACACCAGAAGCCAACTCAACAAGATGAGGGTGGATTGATTAAGAAAGAAGCTCCTATTCACGTTTCTAACCTTATGTTGGTTGATCCTAAAACTGGTGATGCTTGTCGTATTGGTAGAAAAGAAGTGAATGGTAAATTAGTTCGATATTCTAAGAAATCTGGTGAAATTATATCATAATGAAAGATTACGTACCAAGTCTAAGAAAAAAATACCAAGACGAAGTAGTCGGTAAGTTGATGGAGCAATTCCAGTATTCAACTGTAATGCAAGTTCCTCGTCTTAAAAAAATTGCTCTGAACCAAGGTGTTGGAGGCGCTACTCAGGATAAGAAGTTAGTTGAGTCTGCTTTGAAAGAGATGACATTGATTGCTGGTCAGAAGGCAGTTCCTACAAAAGCAAAAAAATCAGTCTCTAACTTTAAGTTGAGAGATGGTATGCCAATCGGTGCACGAGTGACTTTGAGAAATGAGAAGATGTGGGAATTTTTGGAACGATTGATCAATGTTTCCCTACCACGTGTACGTGACTTTAGAGGAATCAACGACAAAAGTTTCGATGGAAGAGGTAACTACTCAATGGGTGTTACTGAGCAGATCATCTTTCCAGAGATTAACTTAGACAAGATCAACAAAATTACAGGAATGGATATCACATTTGTGACATCAGCCAACACCGATGCAGAAGCATTAGCTTTGCTTAAATTGTTAGGCCTTCCATTCAAAAATCAAAGAAATAACAACAACTAATATGGCGCGTAAAGCAGTAATCGCAAGAGAACACAAGCGTGAGCGTATGGTCGCAAAATACGCTGCCCTTCGCAAGAAATTGAAGGAAGAAGGGAAGTGGGAAGAATTAGACAAACTACCTCGAAATGGTTCAAAAGTTCGGTTGCACAATAGATGTCAATTGACTGGAAGACCAAAAGGGTATATGAGACAATTCGGTATTAACCGTGTGACTTTCAGAAAAATGGCGTTAGAGGGAAAGATTCCTGGAATAACGAAAGCCAGTTGGTAAATTTCAAAACGATAATTCTAAATCATTTTTATAATGGTAACTGATCCAATAGCGGACTATTTAACTCGAATTCGTAATGCACAAAGTGCTGGCCATAGAATGGTTGAAATTCCTTCATCAAACATGAAGAAAAGTATCACTGAGATACTTTACGACCAGGGGTTTATCCACAAATACAAATTTGAGGAGAATGACGGGCCACAAGGTGTCATCAAAATAGCCTTGAAGTATGACGGTTCAACTACTAAACCTGTAATTCATAAATTGCAGAGAATTAGTAAACCAGGTTTACGAAAATACGCGGATGTTGAAAACCTTCCACGCGTAATCAATGGTTTGGGGATAGCAATTATTTCTACATCTAAAGGTGTCATGACTGGTAAAAAGGCTCGACAAGAAAATGTAGGCGGTGAAATTCTTTGTTACGTCCACTAATTTGGATTCATTTAGAAAGTTTTAAATTTAAGAATCATGTCAAGAATTGGAAAAGCACCAGTAAGCATACCCGGCGGAGTCAGTATTGACGTTAGCCAAGGTAATTTGGTGACTGTAAAAGGGCCAAAAGGAGAATTGCAACAACAAATTGATCCTGCTATTACTTTAAAGATAGAAGATGGGACAGTTGAGTTTGCACGTCCTACTGAAGCTCCAAGGCATAAAGCTATGCACGGTTTATACCGTTCATTAGTAAACAATATGGTATTAGGTGTTTCAACTGGTTGGGAAAAAGAGTTGGAATTGATTGGGGTAGGGTACAGAGTAAAAAATACTGGTCAATTGTTAGAATTGACGGTCGGATATTCTCACCCAATTTACTTCTACATTCCTGATGAGGTCAAATTGGTCACAGAATCGGAAAAAGGTAAAACACCTCGTATCAAACTGAATAGTATTGATAAACAATTACTTGGACAAGTAGCTGCGAAAATCAGAGCATTCAGAAAACCTGAGCCTTACAAAGGAAAAGGTATCAGATATGTTGGTGAATATGTAAGAACGAAAGCTGGTAAAACAGCTGCTAAATAATTTCTTTACCACAGGTTTTATAAATTTTTTAAGATGGCATTTAGTAAAGAATCAAGGCGTAGAAAGATTCAACTAAGAATTAGAAAAAACGTGAAAGGGACGAACCAACGTCCGCGCCTTAGCGTTTATAGAAGCAATAGCTCTATTTATTGTCAATTAATTGATGATGTAAATGGTGCAACAATTGCTGCAGCTTCTAACAAATCAGAAGGAGTAAACAATGGCGGTAACAAAGTAGAACAAGCAAAAGAGGTTGGTAAAGCAATCGCTGCTGCTGCCAAAGGAGCAAATATTGAAAATGTGGTTTTTGATAGAAGTGGATATTTGTATCATGGTCGTGTGAAAGCATTGGCTGAAGGTGCTCGCGAAGGAGGTCTTAATTTTTAAGAACCAGTTAAACTGAATTAATCAATATTATGGCTTATAATAATAGGAACAACAAGAAAAGGGTAAAACCTGCAGAAACTGACCTGAAAGAAAAAATGGTTGCACTTAATCGTGTAGCTAAAGTGACTAAAGGTGGTCGTACTTTCAGTTTTGCTGCGATTGTAGTAGTTGGTGATGGAAAAGGTACCGTTGGACACGGGTTGGGTAAGGCAAGAGATGTGCAACTGGCGATTTCAAAAGCAGTTGATGATGCAAAGAAAAACCTAATCAAAGTTCCAATTCATAACGGAACTATCCCTCATGCACAAAAAGGGAAATATGGTGCTGGTAAGGTTTTGATCAAGCCTGCATCTGAAGGAACAGGTGTAATTGCTGGTGGTGCGATGCGTGCTATCTTAGAAATTGCAGGTGTTCAGAATGTATTGGCAAAATCTCAGGGTTCATCAAATGCCCATAACGTAATAAAAGCAACTGTTGACGCATTGTCTCGTTTGAATAGTCCGATGGAGGTCGCAAGAAGAAGAGGTATTTCAATGGACAAGGTATTTGCAGGATAATTAGTTAAAACTCAATTCATAGCAAAATGAAAAAAGTAAAAATTACTCAGGTGAAAAGCGTAATTGACCGTTCGAAGCGTCAAAAAGCGACTATGATTGCACTTGGATTGAAAAAAATGAATCAGACCAAAGAGCATACTGCAACGCCGCAAGTTCTTGGTATGATTAAGAAAGTTGAGCATTTATTAAAAGTTGAAGAAGCGTAAGTCATTAGACTGAGCGACTTAATAAATTTCTAAAAATGAAATTAAGTAATTTAAAACCGGCTACTGGAGCTACCAAGTCAAGAAAACGTATTGCAAGAGGAACAGGATCTGGAAGAGGAGGCACTGCAACACGTGGACATAAAGGAGCAAAATCACGTTCTGGTTGGAAAAGCAAAAGGAACTTTGAGGGTGGTCAAATGCCATTAGCAATGCGTCTTCCTAAGGTCGGGTTTAATAGTATAAATAAGATTTATTATGTGCCAATGAATTTGGCAACATTAGAAGAGATATCGAAAAAGTACAGTACGAATGAAATTAGTCTGGACTTTTTAGTTGAAAAAGGAATTGTAAAAAAGACTTCGAAGGTAAAAATACTGGGTAATGGTGAGTTGAGTAAAAAAGTTACTGTAACTGCACATGCCTGCTCAGCATCGGCAAAACAAACTATAGAGAATCTAGGCGGTAGTGTTAACCTTGTATAATCATTTTAAATGAAAAAGTTTTTTACGACCCTCCAGAATATCTGGAAGATCAAGGAATTGCGTGAGAGAATCATGTTTACCTTAGCCCTAATATTCGTTTATCGAATCGGAGCTTACATTGTATTGCCTGGTGTTATGCCTGAGGCTCTTGAAGCTGCTACACAAGGTAGTGGAGACGCGAGTAGCCTTTTAGGCCTAATCAATGTTTTTACTGGTGGTGCTTTCAATAACGCCGCCATCATGGCATTAGGAGTAATGCCTTACATTACAGCCTCCATCATTGTTCAATTGCTTGGATTTGCTGTACCGTACTTCCAGAGACTTCAACAAAAAGAAGGTGAATCTGGAAGAAAGAAAATTACCCAAATTACAAGATTGCTAACATTAGCAATCACCTTGGTTCAAGGTGGAGGATATTTGAAATATATCCAAAGTCTTGGCGCTGTAGATCCGAATATACCACAAAGTATCTTCTGGATTTCTAACATTATCATATTAGCCACAGGTACTATTTTTGCCATGTGGTTGGGTGAGAAAATTACAGACAGAGGCGTTGGAAACGGTATCTCACTTTTGATTACCATTGGTATCATCGCGAGTTTGCCAGGTGCATTCGCATTCGAAATTGAAACCATGTTAGGTGACGGTGGAGGTGGACCAATTTTATTGGTTGCTGAAATGGCCATACTCTTTGTAGTGATGATGGCAACTGTCCTTATCGTACAAGGAATTAGAAAAATTCCGATTCAGTTTGCTAAACGAATGGTTGGAAGAGGCGCTGCCGATATGCCAGCTGCTGGTTCAAGAGATTACATTCCATTGAAAGTAAATGCAGCGGGTGTAATGCCTATCATCTTTGCTCAAGCATTGATGTTCTTACCTTCTACAGTTGCACAATTTGCAGGTGCTGGAGGTCCAGGTTCATTCTTGAGTTCATTAAATGATTTTACATCATTACCTTATAATATCATTTACTTCTTCTTGGTAGTTATCTTTACTTACATCTACACAGCATTGATTGTGAATCCACAACAATACGCGGAGTACTTGAAGCGTCAGAATGCATTTGTTCCTGGTATCAAACCAGGTAAACCAACTGCTGACTTTATCGATTCAGTAACGACACGAATCACATTACCAGGTTCTGTTTTCTTGGGAATCATTTCAATTTTCCCTGCAATTGCAGCAGCGTTTGGTGTGAATGTAGCTTTCGCTATGTTCTTTGGAGGAACATCTTTACTTATATTAGTAGGTGTTGTTTTGGATACATTACAACAAATAGAAAGTTACTTATTGATGCGTCGTTATGATGGATTGGTAAAATCAGGAAAAATTCAAGGAAGAAGTACCAGCCGACTACAACAGATTGGCTCAGGTATGTAATTCATTTCTGAATTTTACTAAATCAATAGAATGATATATTATAAAACCAACGAAGAGATTGAGAAGATAAGAGAATCGTGCCTGTTGGTTTGTAAAACCCTTGCCTTGGTGGGAAGCATGCTTAAGCCAGGTGTTACAGGGGAAGATATTGATAAAGAAGCCGAAGCCTTTATCCGAGATAATGGTGCTGTACCAGGATTCAAAGGATATAGGGGTTTTCCGGCGACACTTTGTATTTCTCCGAATAGTTGTATAGTTCATGGTGTACCAAGCAAAACTCCATTTAAGGATGGTGATATTGTCTCGGTTGATTGTGGAACTTATATGAATGAGTTTTACGGAGATGCAGCCTATACCTTCGCAATTGGCGATGTATCGGATGATGTGATGAAGTTGTTGAATATTACAAACGCATCTTTGTACAGAGGGATTGATAATGCGAGAGTAGGGAATAGGTTAGGAGATATCAGTTTTGCTATTCAGGATTTTACTCAGCGAGTTCACAAATACTCAGTAGTAAGAGAGTTGGTCGGACATGGTCTGGGTAAAAATTTGCACGAAGAACCTGAGGTTCCAAACTTTGGGAAAAGAGGACGAGGTATCAAATTGGCACCTGGATTAGTGATAGCGGTTGAGCCGATGATAAATTTGGGTCGAAAAGAAGTGAAGACCCTTGATGATGGATGGTCAGTGTTGACAAGAGATAATCAAATGTCTGCACATTATGAACATACTATTGCAATTACGGAAAATGGTCCGGATATCTTGAGTAATCATAGTTTTGTAGAAGAAGCAATTGACAAAAATCCGAACTTGAAAAGCATAGAATCTGCGGAAGCGATTTTAGGATAAATTCAAAGGAATTAACCTCAAAAATTTTGATGAAAAAAAGTGTAAAATTTGATTATCTTTGCGCTCCAATTTTCAAAATTTATGGCTAAAAAGAATTTGATAAAACAAGACGGAACGATTGAGGAAGCACTTTCCAATGCAATGTTTCGTGTAAGGTTAGAAAATGACCACTTAATCGTGGCTACTATTTCAGGTAAAATGCGTATGCACTACATCCGAATTTTACCAGGTGATAAAGTTTCTGTTGAAATGTCCCCGTATGATTTAACGCGAGGGCGTATTACTTATAGATACAAATAAAATAATTTAAAATGAAGGTTAAAGCTTCAGTAAAAAAACGTTCGGCAGATTGTAAAATCGTAAGACGAAAAGGACGTATTTACGTAATTAATAAGAAAAATCCTAAGTTCAAGCAACGTCAAGGATAATCTATAAATTTTTAAAACAATAGTCTAATGGCACGTATTGCTGGTAATGATTTGCCAAGAAATAAAAGAGGCGTTATTAGCTTGACCTATATCTACGGTGTAGGAAGTTCAAGAGCGAAAGAGATTTTGGATAAAGCAGGAGTTGATGTGAACACAAAAGTTCAAGACTGGACGGATGATAATATCCGTAGTATCTCTGGTATTATTCAAACTGAATATACTGTGGAAGGTGAACTTCGTTCCGAGATTCAATTGAATATCAAACGTTTGATGGATATTGCATCTTACAGAGGTTTACGTCACAGAAAAGGTTTGCCAGTAAATGGTCAACGTACCAAAACAAATGCGCGTACCAGAAAGGGTAAGCGTAAGACAGTTGCAAATAAAAAGAAAGTAACTAAGTAATCAGTTACAATCATTTTTTGATAATCATATTTCAATTTTAATATGGCAAAGAAAGTAAGAAAGAAAAAGGTAAAAGTTGATCCGGAAGGAATTGTTTACATCAAAGCAAGTTTCAACAATATCATTATTTCTGTTACTAATAAAGCAGGAGATGTAATTTCTTGGGGTTCAGCAGGTAGATCTGGATTTAGAGGTTCTAAGAAAAATACACCTTATGCGGCTCAACAGGCCTCAGGTACTGCTTGTAAATTTGCGCACGACGCAGGTTTAAGATCAGTAGAAGTTTATGTGAAAGGACCAGGTTCCGGAAGAGAAGCAGCAATTCGTGCTATCGACCAGAACGGTATCAAAGTAATGAAGATTACCGATGTTACTCCTATTCCTCACAACGGTTGTCGTCCTCCGAAAAAGCGTCGTGTATAATTTTTTTTCCTTAGTTAAGTTGTAATTAATTGTAATGGCAAGATATACTGGACCAAAACAGAAAAAAGCAAGAGCATTCGGAGAGGCCATTTATGGCCCAAGTAAAGCTTTTGAAAGAAAAAAATACCGTCCTGGTCAGCACGGGCAAACAAGAAGACGAGGCCAGAAATCTGATTATTCCAATCAGTTGATGGAGAAGCAAAAGGCAAAGTACACTTACGGTTTGTTGGAAAAACAATTCCGTAACCTATTCTCAGAAGCAAGTAGAAAAGGTGGTGTAACTGGTGAAGTGTTACTTCAGTTGTTGGAATCAAGATTAGACAACACAGTGTTTCGTTTAGGATTGGCTCGTACGAGACGTCAAGCGCGTCAATTGGTTAATCATAGACACATCACAGTGAATGGAAGATTGTTAAATATTCCTTCTGTGAAATTGAAGCCTGGTGATGTCATTGGTGTCAAGGGGAAATCCAAAGAATTGGAAATCATTCAAGATAGTGTAGGGAAAAGTGAATCGCGTAAATTTGGATGGTTGGAATACAACCCTGACAAATTTGAAGGGGTGTTCTTAGAAGCTCCAACAAGAGAGCAGATTCCTGAAAACATCAACGAACAGCTCATTGTCGAGCTTTATTCAAAATAAAACATATTTCCATTGCCCGATTTTCTCAAAATTGGGCAATGGATTTTTCTATTTGGTTTTTCAAAAACCGAGTTAACAGTTCTTTCATACAAAAGTCCAAACTTAAATTATGAGTATTCTTAATTTTCAAAAGCCAGACAAAATCGTTCTTCAAAAAGCAGATGATTTTGAAGGGACATTTGAATTTAAACCCCTTGAGCCTGGTTTCGGACAAACCGTTGGAAACTCACTCAGAAGAGTTTTACTTTCATCTTTAGAAGGGTACGCGATTTCAGCAATACGTATTGCAGGTGTAGAGCATGAGTTCTCTACAATCAAAGGTGTGACGCAAGATGTCGTTGACATTGTCATGAATTTGAAACAAATCAGAATTAAGCAATTGATTTCTGAAGAAGAAATTGGTTCCGAAAAAATATACTTAACTATCACTGGAAAAGACCAGTTTCTCGCAGGTGATATTGAGGAGTTTACGAATGTTTTCAAAATTATGAATCCTGATTTAGTGATTTGTAATATGGAACCATTTGTAAATCTTGAAATGGAATTGACCATCACCAAAGGTCGAGGATATGTTCCAGCTGATGAGAATTTACCAAAAGATGCTCCAATTGGCGTAATTCCGGTAGATGCTATCTATACGCCTATCAAAAATGTTTCTTACAAAATTGAGAACACTCGTGTTGGTCAAAGAACCGATTATGAGAAATTAACAATTGATGTAAAAACGGATGGTACGATTCACCCAGAAGATGCAATCAAAGAAGCATCAAGAATCATGATTCAACACTTGATGTTGATTACGGATGAAAACATCACATTTGATGATGCAACCAGCCGTCAAGATGATATCGTTGATGAGCACATCTTACACATGCGTAAGTTGTTGAAAACTTCATTGGAAGATTTGGATTTGTCAGTAAGAGCATACAACTGTTTGAAAGCTGCCAAAATCAATATTCTTGCTGATTTGGTTAGATATGACACTCATGAATTATTGAAGTTTAGAAACTTCGGTAAGAAATCATTGGTTGAAATCGAAGAGTTGTTGGTAGAAAAAGGTCTTACATTCGGTATGGATCTTTCTAAATACAAATTAGACGAAGAGTAGAACGAATTCACGAATTCGTTTTTCTAATCGATATTAAATTGGCTGATGTGGCGGGGATAGTCGTCGTCACTATATTTCAAAACAATTGCAATTACTGAATAATCGAACGCGTTGCCAATCGCAGTTTTTGTTTCGGTGAAAAGTGTTGCGAGGATAAAAATTTTCTCAAATGAGACATGGTAAGAAGTTCAATCATTTAGGACGTAAGAAAGGACATAGAAGAGCTTTGCTTAAAAATATGGCCTGTTCCTTAATTGAACACAAAAGAATCAACACTACTGTTGCTAAAGCGAAAGCTTTAAGAGGGTATGTTGAGCCTTTAGTAACCAAAGCAAAATTGAATACTACACACTCAAGAAGGGTAGTATTTAGTTATTTGCAAAGTAAAGAAGCTATCAAAGAATTGTTTGGACCTATTGCTGATAAAGTTGCAACAAGACCAGGTGGTTATGTTCGCGTTATCAAAACTGGTTTCCGTAAAGGAGATGGTGCTGAAATGGCTATGATCGAATTTGTAGATTATAATAATGACTACGCTGGTGGAACATCTGGTGAAGGTGGTAAAGCTAAAAAACGTAGAAGTAGAAGAGGTGGTGGTAAGAAAACGGCTGCTGCTGCGGCAGGTGCTGTTGCTGCAACTGGAGCTGCTGCTGCGACGGTAGTAGAAGATGCAGTTGAAGAAGTACAAGAAACGGTTGTAGAAACAGTAGTTGAAGAGACTCCTGTTGTTGAAGCTGCTGCTGAAGAAGTTGTTACAGAGAAAATCGTAGAAAACGTTGGCGATGAAGACCCTGAATTGGCTGCATTGAATGCAAAAGATGAGGAAGATTCAGCAACTGCTTCTGACGAAGAGGAATAAACATTACGCATTAAGCAAATAAATAAGAGTAAGCGGCATTCGATTCATTTCGTTTGCCGCTTTTTTAATGTAGAACCGAAATTTATTTCGAATGTAGAACTGAAATTTATTTCAGTTAAAAAAGAAACTAATTATTGATTCATTAGTCAATTAATCAGAAATGAATCTTCAAAAAAAA
>CALHBQ010000516.1 GCA_937930815.1 uncultured Saprospiraceae bacterium
CCACTCTACATCGTCATTCCTGTTTTTTTAGGAATTGGCTTTTATGCAGGTTTCATTCAAATGGGGATGGGGGTCATCTATTTAGCAGTAATGGTTTTACTCGCCAAAGTAAACATCATGGAAAGCAATGCGTTGAAAGTATTTACAACTGGGCTGCTGACTATTTTTGCATTGGCCATTTTTCATTACAAAGGATTGGTTGATTGGAAAATAGGAGGAATTATTGCGATAGGACAAGCAACAGGAGGATATTTGACCGCAACCTATGTTTCCCGTTTTGAAAAAGCGGATCAGGTAGCTTATTGGGTACTGGTTGTGATAGTGGTTACGGCGGTTATCCGCTTGTTTTGGGTTGGATAAAAACTATCTTTGCAGTCAAATTATTAAAATAATAGAATCTATATAGAATTATGCATAAACCAAAAGTCGGAATAAGTATTGGAGACATTAATGGAGTTGGTCCCGAAATAATCATAAAGACATTATCTGACAGCCGTATTTTGAAATACTTTACGCCTGTTATTTACGCTTCCTCGAAGATTATCGCTTATCATAAAAATATTTTTAACGATAGCTTCCAGTTTTATTCATGCCAGAGCATCAATGATATTAAGCATGATAGAGTAAATGTGGTCAATGTATGGATAGAAAATATCAATATCACTTTAGGAAAAGTCAGTGAAGAAGGTGGGAAAGTAGCAGGTGCCGCCTTGGAAGCTGCAGTCGAGGATTTGAAAGATAAGAAAATTGATATTTTGGTTACTGCGCCCATCAACAAAAAGTCGATGGAAATGGGTGGATTCAAGCACGTCGGTCATACGCAGTTTTTAGCTGAAAAATTGGATGGCTCCGATTTGATGATGATGGTCAATGATGAATTACGCGTAGGATTGGTCACCGACCATATTCCAGTTAGAAGAATTCATGAAAAAATTAATAAGAATTTGATTCAAAAGAAAATCCAATTGATGATCAAATCATTGAAAATGGATTTTGGATTAGAAAAACCAACCATCGCTGTTTTGGGTTTGAACCCACACGCTGGCGATGATGGTCGCATCGGAAAAGAAGACACTGAAATTGTAAGACCTGCAATTTTAGAACTCAAGAAAAAAGGATTATTGGTCAATGGCCCTTTTCCTGCTGATGGATTTTTTGGCTCAAGTGATTACAAAAAATATGATGGCATCATCGCGATGTACCATGATCAAGGCTTAGTTCCTTTCAAATTGCTTTCATTTGGTGAAGGTGTCAATTTTACTGCGGGACTTTCGGGTGTAAGAACTTCGCCTGACCACGGCACGGCGATGGATATTGCAGGTCAAAATTTAGCAAATCCAGATTCTTTCCGTCGTGCGATATTTACAGGTTTAGATATTTTCAAAACGCGTACTGCCTTTTTCGAAGACAGCGAAAACTCTCTTTTGAAAGGTAAAAAAGCACCTGCAAAAGAATACGATGAAAAAGAAGATGAGATTTTGGCAAGAGACAAGGCGTTGTAAAAGATTAAATTTTATTAACTATAAAACACTATTAAATGGGAATGTTTTCATTTTTGAAAAACGCGGGAGCGAAATTATGGCCTTCAAAAAAGAAGGAAGTAAAAACTGAAGAAATATCAGAAGATCAGAAAAAAATAAATGCTTTGATTGGAGAAGTCAATCGACTTGGTTTACCCGTTTCGGGCATTCAGGTTGAGTTGGGACAATCCGTCACTGTTCATGGAAACGTGGATACTAATGCTGATCGTGAAAAAGTAATTCTTGCACTCGGAAACGTAGAAGGAATCGCAGCGGTAGATGACCAAATGATTGTTGCCAATCCAGAACCAGAAGCAATTTTTGTGACGGTTGGAAGCGGTGATTCTTTATCTAAAATTGCAAAAGCGCAATATGGTGACCCGATGAAATATCAGGCTATTTTCGAAGCAAATCAACCAATGTTGAGTCATCCTGATAAAATTTATCCTGGGCAAACATTGAGAATTCCGCCATTGGCGTAAGTTAAAAAGCAAATAAAAAATACAAAAGGTGCCGCAGTAATGTGGTGCCTTTTTCTATTTTAGCAAAAAACTACACAACCAACGTGAAAGAAGCAAGCAATATACCTGATTGGTTAAAGCAAACAGAGCAGAATAGTTGGCAGATTGAACTGCTAATTAGTGGAGGTTTTATTTTCGCTCTGCTTCAAGTCCCTCCTTATTTGAAGAGTGTTTTGTATGAGATTGGGTACCATAGCGATCTCAAAAGTTCACTTGTTATAGTTTTTATTGGTGGAAATGTTTTGAGTAGAGTGCTGCTGATTGGGTTTATCGTCAATTTATTATTGAGGTCGCTTTGGCTGGCTTATTTAGGAATTCATTATGCTTTTCCTTCAGGGGTGAAATATTCAAAATTGAATTACCATCAAAAGTTTGAGGAAAGGTTTGCACAAGACTACGACTCGTTGAATCGTATTCTTAGATTGGAGAAATTTTGTAGTCTTTCTTATTCGTTGACCATCTTTCTTTCAATCGTTTTTGTAGGAACACTTTTTTCCATTGCGGTATTCTTTTGGTTGGTTGAAAAGTCAGAAATACTTAAGGAAATATTAGATGGCCCCGTAGTAGGTTATTCTTTAATTCTAATTTTAGTCCTTTCTGGTTTTGGACTTTTCGATAGATTATTTTTCACCATTTTTAGGAAAAAAGAAAAAGGAACCAGCCGCTTTTATGGTTTTAGCAAAATACTTTCTTATCTAAATGGAACATGGATTTTTCGCTATGAATGGTTAACCCTAATCAGTAATGTAAGCCGGTGGAAAATTCATTTAATCACCTTTGTTTATGTTGTCTTGGCATTTGTGCTTACGCTCAATGATTTAGGATTAGGAGATCCTCTTTCCAAAGGATTAGAATTTAATGGATTTGATAATCGAGAATTCACAAATCTTCCAGCTACAGGCCTTAGTTGGCAGAATGAGGAATATGATGAAAATATAAACGCAGGTGATCTAATCGTTCGAGCAGCTATCCCGAGTGAAGTTATATCGAGTAATCAGCTTCCAATATTTATTCCTCAAAACCAAGCTCAAGAGGAGACCTTGAAAATTCTTTTTGAGAAAAATAAAACGGAATACAGGAAGGGGATTCTTAAAAAAACAGAAGAATATGATGAAAATACTCCAAAGGTTCAATCTATTTTGAATGAAGTGTTTTTTGTCGAGTTTAATGAGCAAAAAGTAGATTCTATTCGTTGGTTTCAAAGAAGACACTCCATCACAGAACAAAAGGGTTTGTTTACGATTTTAGATATTCATGACTTGCCAAAGGGACATAATGATTTAAAACTCAAATTTATTGACCATAAAAATTTGCTAAAATTGGATACAACTACATTCTGTTGGATTCCTTTTTATAAAGAGTGAATTAAGAAGCTGTTTGACTTTCAGTCACCAGAAATTGCGCTTCCTTCGTATCTAAAATTAGGACTGATTCCACAAATGGTAAATTCCCCAACCAACCTCCAATTTTAGAAAAAGGAGCAATCAGTCGCTGAGCCCAAGCATATTTATCCATGTAAGCTACTCGTTTCAAATCAAGTTCTGCTCCTCCAATTTCGATTTTTTCACTGGCTGCTTTGTGTCGAATGGGCAATTTATCACCCCATGAATTAGCATCATAAATAAATTCTTCGTCCTTTTTATCAGTGAGTTTTTTGTATTGACTTTTATGCGTAATCAATCCAAATGCACTCGAACCGCTGTCATAAAACAAATCCCTTTTTTTGCCTGCAAGGTTCGCTGGCAGCATAAATCGCCGTCCTTTAAAATTAAATGATTCGAATTCAGGTAAGGTATTCATCCATTCAGGACGTTCATCGTAGAGTGTGATTAGTTGATTTTTAAAATCAATTACGGTGATTTTATTATCTAAAAAATCGGCTCCAATTGTTCCCAATTTATAGCTTCTAATCGTATCATTTGGAGTTATTTCATTTCCATAATTTGGAAAAATTTTCATCTGACTTGCGGAAACCATATTCTCCCCAATCATAAATTCAAAATCTTTTGCGAAAGCCGTTTCGTCCTCAATAAATTGTTCCACTTCAAGTGATTTTATTGGATTCTCCAATATCACCGTGAAAGGCGCACCTGTATCAAATTGCATGTAAAATTTATAGGGTGAGCCCTTTACTTTTACGGGAACTTTCATCAATCCATAAGGATCGTCACCAATTTCCCCCCAAACGAAAGGAAAAGGTTTTGAATCAAACTGAACTGTGAGGTAATTTGGTTTTTCTTTAAACCAATGGTTATGAAATTTTCGAATCCCAATTTTCATTGTAATGGCTAAAACGACTATCAGAATGGTCAAGGCAAAGGCTATCTTTTTCAACATCGGTTCGGATTGAGTATTTGAAACGAATAAATCCAAAGCTCCATTTTTTTATATTCAATTACTTCAAAAACGCCCCGACATTATTACGACAATTCGCCGCCAACCATCAAATAAGTCTAATCGGCAAGTTGAAAAACTCTAATTGATCTTTGCGAATAAGAGAAGCAGTATAAAGGATAACGATAAAATTGATGACCATCATTGAAAAAAGAACTATTAAAATCAACGGCATGGAATCATCTAATCGGTTATCCAAAAAAGGAGCAATAATCAAAAGCATAGACAATAGCAAAGTCCATAAAATTTGAATGTTTAGAATTTTTCGACCTGCCTTGTCGGTAGCTTTAGAAGTACGTTTTCGTTTCCAAAGCAGGTATGGAAAAAGAATATTTCCGAAAGGAAAAATAATAAACCCAAGCGCAGATAAATTGATAAATGAAATGGATAGTTGCTCATCTTCCTTTGAATTTTCAATCGGTTGAAAGCCTCTTTTTAAATCTGCGGGATTTATATTAAAAGCCTTTGCTAATGCGTTTAGTGAATGGCCTTTTGGTTCCTTGTTTCCTGATTCAAACCGTTGAATGGTTCGCAGAGAAAGACCAGTTGCTTCTGATAAAGTCTGTTGTGTAAACCCTAATTCCTCTCTGCGTGATTTTATTGATTTCATTTTTCTAAATTACAAAAACTATTTGCCATGAAATATTTATTCGTCACTTTTTCATTTCTTTTTGCTCTAAGTGCTATCGCTCAAACAGCTGACAAACCGCTTATCACTACCACAGGCACCGCAACAGTTTATGCACCACCAGATGAGATATTATTAAACTTTACTATTTCAACGCGCTCAGAAAACATCAAAGAAGCACGAAGCGAAAATGCAGCGATTAGTAAAAAAGCAATCGCATTTATTAAGTCCCAAAATATTCCAGATGTGCATATTCAAACACAATATGTGAATTTACAACCGGTTTATAAAAAATATTCCAAAACCGCTTCAGTAAATGAAATTGATTATTTCGAAGCCAAACAATCTATCAATATTTGTATCAAAAAATTAGAAGATTTTGACGATATTTTTGATGGGTTGATTGAGCTCGGAGTGACGAGGATAGGGAAACCCGTTTTTAGAAACTCCGAAATTAAAAAATACAAAGATAAAGCACGAATCAAAGCCATAAAAGCAGCCCGTTCTAAAGCTCAACTTTTGGCAAAATCACTTGATCAATCTATTGGAAAAGCATTTAAAATAAAAGAAAATCAAGGAACACCAAGATTTGATCCGAATTCCTATTCCGCCGTTGCAAGTTCGCCAGAAGATGATGATAACGAGCGAATGAGTTTCGCGCCAGGTCAATTGGAAATCAGAGCTTCAGTTGAGGTTGCCTTTGAGTTGGAATAGACTAGAAATTCTTTTTTGATCAACATGATTCAAAACCTAAGTTTAATTTTTTTGTATGATTTATTAAATCGTACTTTGGCATTAGCGAAAGCAATTTTATTTATCTTCCAATTAATTCTCACCAACTTATGGCAACATTCAATCTTAAAATTAACGGAAAAAACCAAGAAGTCGAAGCCGATCCAAACACACCAATGCTTTGGGTGCTTCGTGATACTTTAGGCTTAGTAGGAACAAAATATGGCTGCGGAATCGCAGCTTGCGGTGCCTGCACCATTCATGTAGATGGCATCGCGATGCGCTCTTGCCAAATGCCCGTTTCTAAAGTGAAAGACCAATCCATCACTACGATTGAAGGACTTTCTGAAAATGGAAATCATCCAGTTCAAAAAGCATGGATGGAGCATGATGTGCCACAGTGTGGCTATTGCCAAGCGGGGCAAATCATGAGTGCCGCTTCTCTTTTGAATGACAATTCAAATCCAAGCGATGCAGATATTGATGCCGCGATGAATGGCAATATTTGTCGTTGTGGAACCTATACTCGAATCAAAGCAGCCATCAAAACGGCAGCTAAAGGGTAAGTAGCACAGGCATCCCTGCCTGTGTCAACCAAGCAATATAGCTTAGCTTTTTTACAAATTCATTGAATTCACAGGCAGGATGCCTGTTCTACAAAAAAATAATCATGACATTTATAAAAACAAAAGTCGGAAGACGCTCTTTCATCAAATCATCAGCAGTAGCAGGTGGCGGAATGATGATAGGTTTCAGTTGGTTGGCAGGTTGTAAAACCGAGCCAATGATAGAAGAAGAAATCCTACAAATGCCAGCCGAATGGTTCAACATAAATGGCTTTTTAAAAATAGGTGATAATGGCGTCGTAACCATCATGTCACCCAATCCAGAAATCGGTCAGAACATCAAAACTTCTATGCCGATGTTGGTAGCTGAGGAGCTGGATATTGATTGGAAAAAAGTGGTGGTCGAGCAAGCGCCGCTCAATACAGATTTATATAAACGCCAGTTGGCAGGAGGAAGTCAATCCATTCGTCAAGGTTGGAAAAGTTTGAGGATGGCAGGGGCAACTGCCCGTCGAGTTTTATGCGAAGCTGCTGCCAAAGCATGGGAAGTTCCAGTTGAAGAAATCACGACAGACGCAGGCATGCTTTTTCACAAAGCCACGGAGAAATCAGCGCATTATGGCGAGTTTGCTTCCGCTGCAGCGGAAATAGAAATACCTGAAGAAGTCGAGTTGAAATCTGTCAAAGATTTTAAAATCATCGGTAATTCAAAACGCAATGTCGATGGTAAAAAAATCGTAACGGGTCAACCTTTGTTTGGATTAGATACGCAGCGAGAAGGAATGCTTCACGCGATGATTCAGCACCCACCTGCTTTTGGTATGAAGTTGAAATCTGTGGATGATTCGGCCGCCAAAAGTATGCCAGGCATCAAAGACGTTTTCACGATTAACACCTATCCAGATGCAGAAAAAAAGCAGTGGTGCGATGTGGATGCTTTCAGTGATTTGGTCGTGGTAGTTGGTAACTCAACTTGGGAAGTGATGCAAGCAAAAGAGGTATTGAAAGTAGAATGGGAGGCCACTTCTGGATTCGAAAATTCAGCTTCTCACACAGAAAAAATGGCCGCTTTCGCGGGAAAAGCGAAAGAAGCGAGAAAAGATGGTAACCCAGAAGCCGCTTTCAAAAACGCAGCAGAAATCATCGAAAGAAGCTATACCGCGCCCTTCCTCGCACACAATTGTATGGAACCAATGAATTTCTTTGCCGATGTAAAAGACGGAAAAGCAGAACTCGTTGGGCCTGTCCAAACGCCAGAGTTTATGGAAAAATCTGTTTCCACTCGACTCGGCATTCCACTCGAAAATATAGACATCCAAATGACTCGAATGGGCGGTGGTTTTGGTCGTCGTTTGTATGGACACTTTTTGGTAGAAGCAGCACTCATTTCTCAAAAAGTAGGTGCGCCAATCAAATTGACTTATACACGTGAAGATGATATGACTTTCGGAACTTATCGCCCAGCCTATCATGCAACCTATCGAGCAGCCTTGGATGAAAATAAAAACCTCATTGCCTTCCATATCAAAGCAGGAGGAATTCCTGAAAGTCCGCTTTTTGCCAACCGTTTTCCAGCAGGAGCAGTTGATAATTATTTGGCTGAATCATGGAGTTTAGAGTCCAATATTTCCACGGGTGCATGGCGTGCGCCGCGTTCCAATTTTATCGCTGGAGCAGAGCAAGCTTTTCTGGATGAGGTGGCGGAGAAAATGGGCAAAGACCCGATTCAATTCAGATTAGACCTTTTAGAAAAAGCGAAAAACAATCCAGTTGGAGAGAAGAATGATTATGACGCTGCTCGTTATGCGGGCGTCTTAAAATTGGTTCGTGATAAATCAAATTGGGGTAAAGCAGATGCTGGTTTAAATCGCGGCGTGTCCGCTTATTTTTGCCACAATTCTTATGTCGCCAATGTTTTAGATTTGAAAGTAGAAAACGGAAAACCGATTGTTGATAAAGTATACTGCGCTGTTGATTGCGGTATTGTCGTCAACCCAGATGCCGCTAAAAATATGATGGAAGGTGGTACGGTCGATGGCATCGGTCATGCGCTGTTCAGCGGTTTGACTTTTAAAGATGGCGTACCAGAGCAAAGCAATTTTGATAAATACAGACTCATCCGTCACTCAGAAGCACCGAAAGAAATCGAAGTGCATTTTGTAAAAAGTGAAATTGACCCGACGGGACTTGGGGAACCGCCATTCCCTCCGATTATTGGAGCAGTAGCGAATGCACTTTACAAAGCGACTGGGAAGCGGGTTTATGATCAGCCGTTTGTGAAGGAGGGGGCGTTGTTGGGGTGATTTGTATTTCTATAATTTAGAATTCCAAAAAAAATCCTTCTCAGAATCTAAATTGAGGAGGTATTTTCAAAAGGAGATTGCCAAAAATCCTAAATAGAGTAGGCAAAATTTTACAATAAAAATCATGCAACAAACTATCAAACTATTATTTCTACTGTGCTTGCTCTCGATGACTTCAAGTTTAATTAAGGCTCAAAACTTTAAACTTGAGGTAATTTCAAAAGATTCTCGAACTATAACTTCAAGTGAACAAAAACGCTTCGATGCAATTCAATCAGATGCGTTATACAAATCTGTTGAATTATTAAACTTTAGAAATTTTGAAAATTCTCTTAAAGGAAATTCAATTACAATTGAATTAGATGAAAAAAATGCTTTAACCAAAACATTTATCGCAGAAAGTACCATTACTTTTAAAACAGAAGGATACTTTTGGACGGGCTACAATAGAGACGGTTCTTCCTTTATGCTTCAAAAGGATCGAACTGGCTATTATGGATTTTTGAATTTAGTTCCAGAAGGTAGGCAACTTACGATTTTAAACCTATCTCCTACTCAAAATGTTTTGGCAGAACATTCGGAGAAAGGCTCTCTATCTAAACATACTTGTGGTAACATTCCTGAAGATGGTGATGAGGAATCTGCTGAAATTCGTGGATTCTGCGGTACTCGAAATATTCGAATTCTATATTTATTTTCTCCAGGTGCTCCAGCTTTATTAGCTCCTGCAACTGCTGCTGCTGCCATTACTGCTCAGTTAAATATTGCATCAACAGCAAGTGGTTTGACAACTGCTCAAATTAGTTTTACCAATGCAGGTACAGCTTTGCTTCCAGGATTCGTGGAATCAGGAAGAATGCGCCGAGATTTACGAAGTGTGAGAAATAGTACAGTAGCTCAAGGTTTAAGAAATACATTTCTTGCAGATTTAGTAGTGATTTTAACTACCAATGCTTACTCTGGTGCTGGTCTTGCTTATAGAATAAAGGCTAAAGACAAAAATGCATATGCATTGGTAACCATGGGTTCAGTAGGAGGTTTTACTGGAGCTCATGAGGTTGGACATTTGCTTGGAGGAAGACATCAAAGAACTTTTTCTTGTTTGCCAGGAGATGTATTGACTGATAACCATGGATTTCTTATTGATGGAACCAGTAGAACCGTTATGGCGCAAAATAGCTGCACTGGAGCTCGAATCCTCAGATGGTCAAATCCAGATGCACCAATGCCAGGTGGTGCAGTTACAGGGAATGATAATAATAATGTTGCAGAACAATTAGTAGATCAAGCAGAGGTTGCAGCTTGTTTTCGAGGAGAAGCTCCTGATCCATTCAATCAACAACAACCGATCGGTATTCAAGGGCCTAGTGTGATTGATGGTTGTAGTCCTTCCAATACATGGAATGCTTCCTTTAATCCGGCGGACTGGGATATGAGTAGCATTAATTATTGGTGGGAAACAAGCGCCAATGGGATTAGTGGTTGGACTTACCGAAGTAATACCGCCTCAATGACGTTGGGATTCACAACCCCATTTTTTATTAGATTAGCAATGTCCGACGGAACAGGCAATTGGGGAGCTGCTTCAAAAAGTGTTACGGTTGCCCAATGCCGCCCTACATTTAATTCAGGAAATGCCCCTGTATCCGAATTTCAACCAATCACAATCACTCCGAATCCAGTGAATACCAATTTTGTTTTGGAAACGAAATCAGGTTTTGTAGACACAGAATATTCAATCTTCTCTACAATTGGTTCAATAATTAAAAAAGGAAAAGTTGAGTCCTCTGGAAAAACAGAAATTGATGTAAATGATTTCGTAACAGGTATGTATTTCTTGAAGATCAATGGAGAAAAACCTGTTTCTTTTAAAGTAATTAAGTGAAAAAATTAGAACCTGTTTTGAAAAAATAGATAAGACGCCTTTGTGGTTAAATAAAAAAGTAACTCCTTTCGAGGAGTTACTTTTTTTCTTTCTGCCAAATTTTTAAAAATCACACCCCCTTCATACTCAAATTAACCCGCCCTCGCTTAACATCCACCTCCATCACTTTCACCTGCACTTGTTGATCAAGCGACAACACATCAGCTGGATTTTTGACGAATTTATTAGCAATCTGAGAAATGTGAACCAATCCATCCTGCTTCACGCCGATGTTGACGAAAGCACCGAAGTTGGTAATATTGGTTACGAGGCCAGGGAGAATCATGCCCTCGTGTAAGTCCTCAATTTTATGAACATTTCCGAATTCAAATGACTTGGCTTCTCCACGTGGATCGAGTCCCGATTTTTCTAACTCTTTCAAAATATCGGTCAAGGTTGGAAGTCCAACTTCGGCAGTGACGTATTTTTTGAGGTCGATTTGTTTTCGAGCATCAGCGTCTTTCAAAAGGTCAGGAACTTTGAGTTTCAAGTCTTTCGCCATTTGCTCTACCACTTTATATCGTTCTGGGTGAACTGCTGTATTGTCCAGTGGATTTTTCCCACCTCTGATGCGCAAGAAACCTGCAGATTGTTCGAATGCTTTTGCACCCAAACGAGGCACTTTTTTCAATTGAACTCGTGAGGTGAATTGACCATTTTCGCTTCGATACTCGACAATTGATTTTGCCAAGGTTGGCCCTAAACCTGAAACATAAGTCAGCAAATGTTTACTGGCGGTATTGAGATTGATGCCCACGGCATTCACGGCAGATTCAACTGTTCGGTCGAGACTTTCTTTTAATAATGTTTGATTGACATCATGCTGATATTGACCAACGCCGATGCTTTTTGCATCAATTTTTACCAACTCTGCCAATGGGTCCATCAATCGTCGTCCGATGCTCACTGCACCTCGCACGGTGATGTCTTGATCTGGAAATTCCTCCCGAGCGATTGCGGATGCGGAGTAGATTGAAGCACCTGCTTCGTTCACCATAAAAACCTCGACTGGGTGCGGAAATTTAATTCCCTGACACAGTGAAAGGGTCTCGCGTCCAGCCGTTCCGTTACCTACTGCGATGGCGTTGAGTTTATAATCGTTTACTAAATTGAGAATGATGCGCTCAGATTCTTGAGTACGACTTTGTGGTGGATGCGGATAAATGGCAGTGTTGTGCAACAGGTCGCCCTGCTCATTCAAACAGACAACTTTACAACCTGTTCTGAAACCGGGGTCGAGTCCCAAAATTCGTTTTTCGCCCAAAGGCGCAGCCAATAATAGTTGTCGCAAATTCTCCGCGAAAACCTTGATGGCTTCCAGATCTGCTTGCTCTTTTGACTTGTTTCTGAACTCCGTTTCGATACTTGGTTGCAGCAATCTTTTGTAGGCATCGGTCAATGCTTCGGCAACTTGATCTGTGGCATCTCCTCTTCCTTGCAAAAATATTCTTTCTAAATAGGGTAAAGTTTGTTCTGGATCGGGAGTGACGCTTACACGCAAAAAACCTTCTGTTTCTGCACGACGAATCGCCAACAGACGATGAGAAGGACAACGCTTAAGGGGTTCCGAAAACTTGAAATAGTCTTTGTACTTCGCCGCTTCTTCCATTTTACTTTTGACTACTTTTGAAGTAATCTCAGCGCCCCTTTCGAAACTAAAACGAACCGAATCACGCGCCTCTTTTTCTTCACTCATCCACTCTGCTATTATATCGCGAGCGCCCTGCAAAGCTTCTTCTTCGTTGGCAACTTCATTGTTCAGGTACTTTTTTACAATGCTCTTTATGTTCTGATCTCTTTGTTGTAAAATGAATTCTGCGAGTGGTTCGAGGCCTTTTGCTTTAGCCATCGAAGCCCGGGTTTTACGCTTTGGTTTATATGGAAGATAGATGTCTTCTAACTCGGTGGTATCCCAAGTTGATTGGATTTTCTTTTTGAGTTCTGGGGTGAGTAGACCTTGCTCCTCAATCGTTTTTAGAATGGTTTCTTTCCGTTTTTCGAGTTCTTTCAGTCGATTCCATTCCTTTTGAATGTCTGCGATTTGTACCTCATCCAAGGAACCTGTCACCTCTTTTCGATAACGTGCAATAAAAGGAATCGTCGCTCCTTCCTCGAACAATTCGATGGTTTTGGAAACTTTTTGCTCTGAAATATTGGTTTTATTGGCAATTAGCCTTGAAAATGTGTTGCTCATAGATATTTACTTCTTTGAGGCAAAGTTAACAAGAGGATGTTAAAAGTTGGAGATTCAAGGTTGAAAGTTCACAGAGCGATTTAATCTATCTCAAAATTTCAACTACTATGCTTTCATAACGATTAGTTAAAATGAAGAACAAAAAACTGGTCAAAAAGAATAGACTTCTGACTCTTTCAAAGAGCACCAAAATTTAATACGGTAATATACCCATTTGTAAGAATTTTAAAATTTAATATTTATTAAAATTCTCTATTTACTTGACTGAAGCTAACATTTGTTCTATGTTTGCGTCTGACTTACGTACTTTTTATCCACCCACATACGTATATCACGAGTAAATTATTTTACTCACAAGAGAACTCTCCAAAGAAGAAATCCATACAAAAAGAAGTCTATTTTTTTTAAGCATCGGTGCAACAGGTAATAACTG
>CALHBQ010000517.1 GCA_937930815.1 uncultured Saprospiraceae bacterium
AATTTCAACCCAAATAAACCTGCCCGATGGCAGGAGCAGGCGGGTTTGGGTTCTACTATATGGCAAGAATACTCGGCATAGATTACGGTTTGAAAAGAACAGGCATTGCGGTCACCGATCCTTTGCAAATCATTGCGAGTAGTTTGGATGCCGTCCCTACGAATGAGTTGATGGCTTTTTTGAAAAAGTACATTGAAGAAGAGGAGGTTGAAGCAATTATTTTCGGAGAACCACTTCATAAAGATGGCAATCCGACGCACGTAGCGAAGGAGATTTATAAGTTTATTAAAAAAGTAAATAAAGCATTTCCCAACTTAAAAGTTGAACTGCAAGACGAACGATATTCCTCGCGCGAGGCTAAAAACATAATTCTCAATAGTGGCGCAAAACAAAAAAAGCGCAGAGATAAATCACTTGTTGATAAAGTAAGTGCCGCATTGATTCTTCAAGAATGGATGCAAGTAAATAAATGGTAAAAAACGGAAGACGGAGAACGGATGACGGAAAGAACACTAATTCCCTGACAGCTGACTCCTCAAACCTGACTCCTCAATTTAAAAAGATGATTTTAAGTATTTATGGTTACGGGCAACCCGTTTTGAAAAAGGTAGCAGAGTCGATTGACAAAGATTACCCAGAATTGGAAACGCTTTTGGAGAATATGTGGGAAACTATGTACAATGCCTCGGGTATTGGTTTGGCTGCTCCTCAGATTGGAAAACCGATTCGTATTTTTTTGGTGGACTCTATTCAGATTGAAGATGAGGAGGAAAAACCTGATTTCAAAGGCATCAAAAAAGCATTTATCAATGCTCAAATCGTTGATGAAAACGGGAAAGAAGAATCAATGGAAGAAGGGTGTTTGAGTATCCCTGATGTTCGAGGAGAAGTGTCTCGTCCGCCGATCGTTCGCATTAAATATCAGGACGAAAATTTCAATGAATTTGATGAAATTTATTCGGGTATGAATGCACGTATCATTCAGCATGAGTACGATCACATCGAGGGTGTTCTCTTTACAGAAAAATTAAAACCGTTGAAAAGAACACTTATCAAACGAAAGTTGGAGAAGATCAAAAAAGGAAATATCGATGCGGAATATCGAATGAAATTTGCGAGCAAAAGAAGATAAGGATTTCTAAGTAGTCTGACAGAATTATCTTTCCACAAAATACATTTCTAACTCCCCGACATTTTTTGCACTAATTTTTCCACGGGGAGTGCATTTGTATTTGTGTTGAATCAAATTATAAGTCGATTCAGAAATATTAATTTGTCCAGGCTCGCCATGCTGTTCCATGCGAGCAGCAATATTTACAGTCTCTCCCCAAATGTCGTAAGTGAATTTTTTCTTACCAACGACTCCTGCAATAAGTGGCCCTGAATGCACACCGATTCGTAGCTCGAAGGGTTGGCGCACCTTACCTTCATTGTAGATTTTATTCACTGCTTTTTGCATTTCTAATACTGCTTTGATAGCACTTTCTGCATGTGTAAAACTCTCTTCAGGAATTCCTGAAACAGCAAGATATGCGTCTCCTAATGTTTTTATTTTTTCGATGCCATACTTCTCCATTATATCGTCAAATGCTCTAAAATAAGTGTCTAATTGTAACACCAACTCGCCAGGTGTTAGGTATTTTGAAGCTTTGGAAAAACCCACTATATCTGCGAAAATAACAGAGGCAGAAGCATATCCTCTTGCTTTTGCCTCGCCTGCATTTTTTAATTCTTCGGAGATAGAAGGAGGTAATATATTGAGCAAAAGAGCGTCAGCTTTTTCTTTTTCAGTTGTTAATTCCTTTTGCGCTTGATCTATTTTTTGAACGAATTTTTCAAAAACGAAATAAATCGTTGAGAGTACACAAAGAATTGTTATTGAAAAAAGAATCACACTAACTTGCCGAGAAACATTATATCCTTCTTCTGTAATGTTAAGTTCATAGGCAGTAACGGCGATTAGACCAATTATAAAAACGGCATAAAAAATACGTCCTAATTTTATACTATCGAAAAGTAAAGCACCAATGGCAGCTAATAACGTCGCAATGATGTTTCCTCCTGAATCGGTATAACCGCCAGCATAAATTTGATTTATAATTGGAAGTATTGCTAAAAGAAAAAGCTGAGATGATTTGAAAAATTTATATCGTTTCGTTTGTTGGTAAAAGATGACATTAAAAACAGAAAACACACCATAACTTCCAGCGATATAAACAATCTCATAATAACCGAGCATCAACATGATACCTGAATAAATAAACGCTGTTGAAGTTGAAAGCAGCACCATTTCTAACAATAATCGCTCTTTCCGAATATCTTCGGTTATTTCATCTGGAAATTTGAAAACAGTTTTGATAAAATCACTCATAGTTCAACATTTTTTAAGGACTGTTTTTCTCCACAAAGTACATTTCCAGTTCTCCTACATTTTTAGCACTAATTTTTCCACGAGGTGTACATTTATATTTGTGTTGAATCAAATTAAAAGTCGATTCAGAAATATTAATTTGTCCCGACTCCCCATGTTGTTCCATGCGAGCAGCAATATTTACGGTGTCTCCCCAGATGTCGTAAGTGAATTTTTTCTTACCAACCACTCCAGTGATAAGTGGGCCTGAGTGAACACCAATTCGAAGTTGAAATGGTTGACGAATAATGCCTTGTTTGTTAATTATTGCAACTGATTTTTGCATGTCAAGCGCAGCGGCAACTGCGTCCGATGCATGGGTAAAACTTTCTTCAGGAATACCTGCCACTGCCAGATAAGCATCTCCAATCGTTTTTATTTTTTCAACATTGTGCTTTTCCATAATATCATCAAACACCCGAAAATAAGTATCCAATTGCAATACCAATTCTCCCGGTGTTAGCAACTTTGACATTTTTGAAAAGCCGACGATATCAACGAAAATTACCGTTGCCGAAGCATATCCTCTTGCCTTAGCTTCTCCTCCATTTTTCAATTCTTCCGAAATCGAAGGCGGTAAAATATTTAGTAATAACGACTCTGATTTTTCCTTTTCTAAATTCAGTTGTTTTTGGGATTCAGTCATTTTTAAATAAAAACTTTGAATCAAAAAGAAACAAATAGCTCCGATAGAAACGAAATTTGCAACAAAGAAAATAAGGCTAATATATTTTGGGAATCGGTATACCTCAGTACCATAAAGATACTCCCATGCACCCGCCGCAATACAGGCAACAATAAACAAATAGAAGAAAATACGAGCCAATTTAAAATCACCAAAAATCAATGCACCCAAAGCAGGTAAAATGGTACAAAGCACCACTCCGCTGCCATCGACAAATCCACCAAGTGATATCTGAGCTATCAAACCAAAGACAATAAATATGGACAGTATGATGATTTTGTACGCCTGATAATTTTTAGTAAAAAAATAAAAAGCGATGGCCAAAATAAAGAAAACCAAAGAGGCAATAGAGACATAATTTTTCTCTGGATAAATCAAATATCCATAAATCAAGTTATAACCGATTCCGCTAATGAAAGCGAAAACGGCTAATTCGATAGATATCCTTTTTTGCGTCTGTTCTTCAGGAGATTCCTCCGAAAACCCAAATGCATTGCTTAAAAAATTATTCCAAGGCGACATTTAATTTGCCATTTTTGATTTGGTAATAGGTGATGATATAAATTATATCAAGCACTGCAACAACTACTCCCATCGAAAGCAGAAAAGGATCTGTAAATTTGAGAAAAGCAAATACAGTTACCAAACCAGTTCCGAAAAACTTTAACCAGGCCACCCATTCTGAAAAGAGTTCGATGTTATTTTTTCTAATTATTAAAGAAGTAAAAAGTGCCGAATTGAATAAATTAACAATGAACCCAGTATAACCTCCCATGTGACTGATCGGCGCATCATAAATTTTGATATAAGGATAAAGTATCGCAAACGCAGATGCTAATCCAACCACCATCATGATATTCGCCCACCGTTTGGGCATGGAGACCAATTGTTTATAACCGTATTTGAAAACATGATAAAGAATATAGCAATCAAGAAAAAACCAAGCTCTATAACCCCATTGATAGAGCATTCCCATGTTCGTTTCAAAAACCCAACTCCACAGCACTTCCCATGCAAAGTTGAAACAAACCGCTATCATCGGTATTTCAACAAACTTAAATTTCTTGATATTTCGAATGATGATAATGTAAACAATCACCCAAAGAAAACAGCCGATTCCAAAAGTCAAATGCTCGGCTATTGTATAGTCTTTTAAATTGATCCAGACGTCACTCATAGTTTTAAGGTTTTGATATTTTTAAAATGTTGGTGCACGGTGAAAGGTGCACGGTACACGGCTGCCGTGTACCGTGTACCCTTCACCGTTTACCGTCTTAAGCTTTCCCAACCAGGCGATGTGCCCAATAAACAACCCAATGCAAAAACTTAAACAGCCAAGGAACTTCATTTTTCCACGGCATTCCTTTTTCAAAACGGCACTTATCTAACCACCTCAGCGGAGCAAGAATAAGTGGCTCGTGCAACTTCCAAATCTTACAAAATTTTGCGTTGGAACCAGTGATAGATATGATAGAATTGACCGCTCGGCGTGCCGCTTCATTTGCACCTTCCATCGTAGCTAAATCGGTATTGGTTCGCACATAATCAGAAGCGAGGAAAAGATTTTTGATACCCGTAAATGCTTCGGGGCGAAGACTCCAAGTATTGACTGCATTTACTAAAAGTTTTTCGCTGTCTTTGTCCTGTACTTTTCCTCCATGTTTTTCAATTACGATGTCATCATCAAGATAAGTATTAGAAACTCTCATGTCATCACGGAGTACTACTTTTCCATCGACATTTAGACTCTTTTTCATCTGAGCCCATACTTCCTCTATGATTTCTTCACGCGTACACTCATCTGCTTTTTTGCAGTTTAAACCTTCGGTATGCCAGCCCGAAATATCAACAGAAAGGATGCCTTTCACTTTCCCATTTCCATGTTTATTAATATCGAAATCAGGCCAAAATTGAAGTTGAGAAATAGCAGTTATCGCCCACGGTGAATCCAAAAATATCACATGACCTTTCGTCAATTTCACATCTTCACTTAGGTAAAACTGAATTCCATTCATCCAATTGACATTCTTTGCCAGCGGTTTTAGATAACCCAAGGTGTGATCAACTTCATACATATCTTCATTCACCAAATCACACATAAACTCCACAGGAATCGAAGAAATATAATAATCCGCCGTGATAGTTTTGACTGCTCCTGTTTTGGTATCTTTTACCTGAACAGACTCGATTTCGCGTGTGTCTCGATTGCATTTAAAACTTTCAACCAAATGATGGTGATTATATTTTACGCCTTTTTCAATCAAATAATTGTACCACGGCGTTAGCCATGCATCGTTGGTTGGAGCATTCAAAACTCGGTCTGCATGAGCCGACGGATTGAGCATCAAGAAAATCAATTGCAATAAAATATCGCCACCCGTTTTAGTACTCATCAACTTTGGTTTTGCAGCGACCAAAGTGTGCGTGAGTCCTCCCACGAAATACTCGGCATAAGGACAAGTAAGTTCTGGCTGTCCTTTACATTGTTGATCTGCCTGCGCATATTGCCACCAACTGATGCGTTCATAAACTTCCTGCCGACGTTTGTAGCTACTCGTCATAAGCTGCCAAAGCTTTTCAGCAAAAAGGTCTTTATCCGCTTTCGTCAAACCCGTGTCAGAGTGAGTAGCTGCATCAATTAAGACTTTCAAATCAGCCATTGATTTAGGAAAATTCACCAAACTTATAATTGGTGGCTTTCCAAAACGAGCCATCATCACTCGTTGAGAAGTCACTAAATTATCATACACCCCTTGCCGGTTTCCCGGAAAAGGAATACGTTTCATCGTATCCGTAATGTGTTTATAAAAACCTGGAAAGAAGCGAAATCCATGTTCGCCAGGAAGGTCTTTGCGCCCGTCAGTACCAGAATCTTTGACTAAGATACTGCGCGCTTTTCCGCCAACATAGATAGGTTGTTTTTCGTAGACTTCTAC
>CALHBQ010000518.1 GCA_937930815.1 uncultured Saprospiraceae bacterium
GTTTGAGAGTGGGGATTTTGAGGGTGTGATTGATTTTGTAGAAAGGACTAAATCAAACCATTAACTAATTTATCCAAGGCAGTTTTGATTGTCATCAATTTTTTTGGTGCTTTTTTCTTATGAAAAATGGTTGATTTTCCACCAATCGTAATTTCAAATTGCTGACTGCCTTTGCTGTCTTTAGCGAGGTATTTCGCTTTAGTGGAAGAGAAACTTTCTGTCTCGATTATTGATAGTAATTTTTGGACTTCTTCCTCCGAAATATTGAAAGTATGCAAACCTGCTGCGCCTAAATTTTTTATGGAATTCAATTCAACTTTACCTGAATCGAATATCTTTAAATCAAAAATTTTGCATCTACCTCTGCAAGTACCTGCGGTGTAAGAAACCAGTTCTTTTTCGATTGCAACTATCTCTTCTGGTTCCTTTTCCTCTTCTTCTCTATTGTTCTTTTTTTTCGCGGGTTTAAGGTTGGAGATATATAGTAAGTATCCAACAATCGTGGTCAACGCTAAGAAATATCTAAATCTCATATTTTTTATTTTACGAAAATGGCTTTAATGGAAATGATTTCGTCAACGATTGAGACGAAATAAATGGGGTGTAGCTACAAAGATTTTGTTAAACTCGGAAGTGAGTTGGTGGAATGGGGATGAAACAGATTTATGCAGATTCAAAAAGACAACTTTGGTAAAATCATTACTATGAAAGGAGCGAATGCAGTTAGGAGGATGAGGAAAATTGTTCCTAAAATGGTTAGTGTTTTTTCTTTATTTTCTTTTACATGTATTACGTACGACTGTAGAAGAACCAATAAGATTATAAAAATAATAATTGAGGAAATAGCCCAGATAAAAATTAATCCATTTGAAAAGTCTCCATCATTAATATAAGTTTGAAATAAATAATGGGAGACCAAAAGACCAAGACAAACGAACCAAATAAATTTTGTCATTTTGATTAGAATTTAGCTCATGAATACACCCCAATCTGTTTTTTTCTTAGGGATTCGGACGTCGATATTTTCTTTCAACGTCGTAGCAAGCGATAAACCAACGTAATCTACTTTCATCGGAAAGGACTTGTGATGGCGTTCGACGAGTACAGCAATTTCAATTTTTTTAGGAAGGGTATCAAAAAGTGGTTTAGTCGCATAAAACAACGTTCGACCAGTATTGGCGACGTCATCGACGATGATGATGACTTTGTTCTTTACATCTTTTGCTGGTAATTCAAGCGTGATGTCAGAAGCCAATGGTTTTGCTGGATTGAGTAAAACGCGGGTCATGGTAAATTTGATATCCGTCAATTTGCTCAACTGCTTTTCTAACAGTTGCGCGAAGTTCAACCCATTATTATTGATGCCAGCAAGGATGATTTCCTTTTCCTGATAGTTGTTCTCCAGAATCTCATAGGAGAGTCTTTTTATCTTTTGCTCGACTTGTCGGTTTGTTAGAATCTGCATTTTAGATTAGTTTTTTCTGATGGCAAATATAGGTAAGATAGGGAAACTTTTTTGATGGTTTTTTGGTGAGTTTTCGAGCGAAGTGTCCCCCTTTGGAGGGGGTAGGGGGGTGGAATCAAGTTACCTCCGAGTCAATTCCACCCCCTTAGTCCCCCTCCAAAGGGGGAAATGTGCTAACTCAATTCTTTGTTTTTTAGTAAACTAAATCGCTTCCGCCACAACAAAAGTACTTCCTCCTATAAAAATCATGTCCTCAGAGTCAGCCGCGCGTTTCGCTGCCCGTAAAGCATTTCTTACAGAAGAATAAGTCCTTCCATTCAATCCAAAAGCTGCGGCCTCTTTCTTCAATAACTTCGCGTCCAACCCACGTGGAATATTCGCTTTCGCAAAATAATATCTCGCTCCTTTCGGAAGCATGGAAAGCATCTTATCAATACTCTTATCATTGACCGCGCCGAGTACGAAGTGGAGTTTTTTGTAAGAAATATTCTCCAACTGTTTCATGGTCAATTTGAGACCACCTTCATTGTGACCGCTATCAGCGATGATGAGTGGTTTTTCGCCTAACTTTTGCCAGCGACCCATCATACGGGTTCGTGTTTGCAAATCTTTCAAACCTGATTTTAATAACTCCTTTTTTAAAATAAAAGAAGGAAAAACGGGTGATAGGTTGAGCAAAGCTGCCAATGCCGTTGATAGATTATTTTGTTGATACTCACCAATTAAATTTAATTCTAAGTCCTTGAATATCAGGTTTTTACCTTTTTTAATATCGAATATTTGATGATTTGGAAGTATCTTCTTTCTATCAACTTTCAATTGCTTGTCAGCGAATAGGATAGGGGCGTTTCTTTTTTCGGCAGTTTGTTTGAAAACAGGTGCCGTTTCTTTATGTGTCTCGCCAATGATGATTGGAATTTCTTTTTTAATAATACCGGCTTTCTCACCCGCAATTAATGGTAAAGTATCTCCCAAAAACTGGGTGTGATCAAAACTGATATTCGTAATCACACTGAGCAGGGGAGTGATGACATTGGTAGAATCCAAACGCCCTCCAAGTCCTACTTCGATGATAGCGATATCGACTTTTTGATTAGCAAAATAATCGAATGCCAAACCAACCGTCCATTCAAAAAATGAGGGTTGAATTTTTCCAAAAGCAGCTTTGTGTTGCTCTACAAAATCAACGATGTACTTTTTAGAAATTAGCTTTCCATTTATCTTAATTCGCTCCCGAAAATCTTTGTAATGTGGAGACGTGTACATCCCAACTTTGAATCCATGTGCCTGCAAAACTGCCGCAATGATATGCGAAGTTGACCCTTTGCCATTAGTACCGCCAACATGTATGGATTTGAACTTTTGATATGGATTGTCGAGATGCTCACAGATAGCGAGCGTATTATTCAGATCTTTCTTAAACGCCTGATTTCCAACACGTTGGAACATCGGAAGTTGTTTGTACAGAAAGTCTAAAGTTTGCTGGTAGGTTTGATTCAAGGTAGTGACTACGATTTATTTGACTTCAAGTGTTCAGCTTCCATTGTATTAATGGCGTGTAAAATTGCTTCTGAAATCGAACGAAATTCTCGTTCAGATGCTTCAAAAGGAATTGTCCCTTTAAGGCTTAGATTTTTGAATCGAGTCAAGCGATTGATAAGTAAAATCACATCATCGTATTTTCTGGAGTCATCGATGACGATTGATTTAAGTTTTTTCAAAACCTTTTCTTGATCTCTAAGAAAAAGGTCCTTAAGTTCCACTCTTAGTTTTTTAAGTTGAGCACTGGTAAGTAAAACGACTGTTTCAGATTCGTCATAAAGCTCTTGGAGCCCATTTGTATCTGGCTCTACTTCAACTTTACCCGAATCTATAAGTTTCTGAAGTTCGTCCAGTTTCTTTTGAGGCAGTTGTCGTTGGTTTTTTTCGTCTTCTTTATGCGGCTTCATACTAAGTCTATGCTTGAGTCACGATGACTTGCATTCCAAGTTCTCTC
>CALHBQ010000519.1 GCA_937930815.1 uncultured Saprospiraceae bacterium
CCAATGTGTTGGAAATAAAGGGCAAAACCAATAAAAATCATATTGGTCGAAACTAATACGGAGGTAGCTTGCATATGAGACAAGCCAGAGTCCAAAAGCAAATGATGTAGGTGATTTCTATCAGGAGACATCGGAGAACGACCTCTCATTGCTCTTACCGTAAAGACACGTAAAGTGTCAAATAATGGCAATATCATAATCCCAATCGCAACAGCTGGAGCGGCATTGATGGCATAGACATTATTATCAGGTAGGGTATTGTGTAGCTCAATAAATTGGATTGCTAAAATCGAACAAGTCAGTCCTAAAAACAGCGAACCCGTATCGCCCATGAAGATTTTGGCGGGTGTAATATTGTATTTCAAAAACGCGATACAAGCACCTGCAAGGGAAAAAGAAACAATCGCCAAATCCAGATTTTTAGTAAGAAAAAACCAGGAACCTAAAACGATCGAGATCAATGTTCCTAAACTCCCAGACAAGCCATTAATTCCATCCACTAAGTTAAAAGCATTAATAATGACCAAAATTGAAAAAACGGAAAGTGAAATCGCTGCCCACTCTGGTAATACTTGAACACCCAAAATACCATACAAACTGGTCAATTTTATATTGGCTTTAAAAACTAAAATAATTGCAGCCAAGAGTTGACCAATCAATTTATTGGTAGGTGTCAAAGGATCTAAATCATCGCTGACTCCAATGAGGAAAATGATGATAAATGCACATAAAATATACTGAAGATCACCAAAAACAGTGAAAGGCGTCCACAAAACCATTGAGAAAAGCACTCCTGCAAATATCCCGATTCCACCCAAAGAAGGCGTCTGAACCGTATGCGAACGACGTTCCCCTGGCTCATCAAAAAGCCGCTTTTTCTCAGAAATCCTGATAATGGATGGAATCACATTATAGGTGAGGGTGAAGGCAGTTATGAATGCTAATATTAATATATACACAAGTATAAAATCGTTTTTTAGACGGGGGTTACGTTCTGGAATTTTTTAAATATCGGGTCTTTGTTTTATGAACAACGAAAAGAACAAAAAAATGGTTGGTGCAAATGTAAACACCAACCATTGTATTTTATAAAAAATACCTTTTTTATAATTTATGCTTCTACATCCGCGTCGTCAATCATGTGATCGCCATCACCATCTGCATCATCCATACCTTTGATAGAACCAGTAACGTCTGGTGCTTCTGTACTTAGCAAATCATTTAATTTGTCTTTTGCTCCGTCAGCCAAATTTCCAGCTTTGTCTTTAACAGCATCAACTTTGTCACCTACATTAAATGATTGGTGGTCGCCGTCTGCATACTTTTTTGCTTTATCAAAAAAGCTATCGTGACCGTCCAATTCGCTGCCTTTTGTATTAGAAATACTTTCTGCAAATGTGCTTCCAGTATCTTTTACTGCATCGGCTGCCTTTGCGGATTCTTCTGTTGCTTTTTCAACCAAATCATCCATTTTGTCGCCTGCGTCAGCCATTGCTTCTTTTGCTTTTCCAGCCAAAGCAGCTCCACCAGCCAAAACTGCACCACCGAGAGCAGCAGCAATTCCTTTGGTTTTATCAAGTGCATCTGCGCCTGTTTTTGCAGCAGCATCGGCAGCGCCATCAGCTCCTTCCAAAACTGTTCCGCCAACGTTTTCAGAGGCTTCCATTACTTTGCCACCAACATTTTCAGCCGTTTCTTTGACTGAATCCATTGCGCCTTTTGCTTTTTCAGCAAGTGCATCCGTATCAATTCCTGCTTTTTCAGCCAAATCTCCTGCTGCTGAAGTAACCGTGCTCCCAACGCTTGCAGCAGTTTCTTTTGCAGAGTCGAATGCTCCTTTCGCTTTTTCTGTTAATGAATCAGTGTCGATTCCTGCTTTATCAGCAAGGTCGCCAGCAGTTTCAGTTACTTTGCCACCGATATCGGTAGCTACCTCTTTGGTTTTCTCCCAAAGTCCTTGAGCAGTATCACCAACCCCTTTTTCGGAAACATCAGCAGAAACCTCTTTTGCTTTATCGGCAAGGTCACCCGCAGTTTCGGTTACTTTATCACCTACATCGCCAGCAACTTCTACTGCTTTATCCCAAATTCCTTTTACACCATCGCCCATGCCATCAGTTGCGCCTCCAACAGAGTCAGCAGCTGAGTCGGCAAGGTCGCCTGCTTTATCCATTGCTTTTGAAGTCAAATCACCTGCTTCTTCTGCAACTTTAGCTGCAGCTTCTTTACCTGCTTCCATTGTTTTATCAGCAGCAGATTTAGCTATTGAAGTAGCTCCAAATATCAATTTTTTTAAATCGCCAAATAATCCCATTGTATAGATTTTATATGTTTTTAAAAATGAGTCGAAAGATAAAAAAGATTTATCATATTTTATTACCTCTTTTTAATGACGTGCATTTGTCGAAATGGGTACATATGAGAATTTGAGAGAGCTAGAGGGTGAGAGGGAGTTCCAAAAGAGGCAAGTGGAAGTCTTCTCACATTCTCAAACTCTCAAACTTTCACATTCTCACTCCAATGTTCCAACCCACCTATAATAAGGCGCATTATGACGACAAACAAATTCCGTTTCTTTTGTAAAACTCAAAGAATCTGGGATGGATTGAGGATCAATGATATAGTGAATGTCCTTTTGGAAAGGGGCATCCTTTTCTTTTTTATAAATAATTTTCTGACGTGCGTTGGTGATATAAAAGGCGTTTGATTTTTCAACTTCCACTCCTCGAACGGCCATCAATTTTTTGTCTTTAAAATCAGTTCCCAATTTGATAGAGGTTTCTCTGAGGATGGTTCCTTTGTCTTGTTCCAATCTATCAGGTAGAATAAACCAATTGAAAGCAATCCTGAATCCTAATAATAGGATGATAAATAAAAGCAGTTTTTCTTTTTTCTTTTTAAAAAAGAAATAGGTTGAAGTACAGAAAAGTATAATGAGGAAAATTGCTTTTGGATATAAAAAGTTAACCTTTTGCAATTGCTCAAAAAATGGAATTCCAAAACTCAAAAG
>CALHBQ010000520.1 GCA_937930815.1 uncultured Saprospiraceae bacterium
TGTATATTCCACTGCAACTGACCCCCCAATTCCAAAAAGGTTTGACCCTCTGATTCCAATGGTTTGACCCCACCTAAAAGAGGTGGATGTTGATAACATTCCAGTGTATTGACCCCTGGGGTCAAACTATTGGAATCCGACTTAAAGACATACGGATTAAAAGAAAAAGACCCATGTTTGGGGCGAATCAAAAGCCAACATACATGGGAAAAATCAAACGTATGGATCAAGTCAAATCAATTTTAAGGAGCTACCTTCAGACAGGTTCTATTAAAGCAACTGCGCGAAGCCTGTGCATTTCGAAAAACACGGTGAAGGCTTATGTTCGTCGCGGTTTGGAGTTTGAGAATAGTCTTGAAGCATTGCTTTCACTGCCAGACTCGGAGTTTCAAAAAGTATTTTATAGTTCAACTGGTGCATCGGTTAATGACCGCCAAACAGTGTTTGAGGAGCAGATGGATTATTGGCTCAAAGAACTCAAACGAGTTGGTGTGACGAAGCAATTGCTATGGGAAGAATATCGAGCCGAACATTCTGATGGTTATGGCTACAGTCGATTTTGTACGCTGTTGAAAGAAAAAGTAGGGAGTCGTAATTTGACACTCATGCTGTCTCATAATCCTGGAGAGGTGATGCAAATTGACTTCACTGGAAAGACCCGGTCATGGGTTGATAGAGAAACTGGATTGATACACAAATGTGAAATTCTGGTGATTGTTCTTCCCTTTTCACAATACACTTTTGCCATCGCTCTGCCGAGCCAAAAAACATCCGATTTTATTCATGGGCTCAATCAAGCACTGCTTTATTTTGGTCGCTTACCCAAAATGATACTGTCCGATAATCTAAAAGCATACGTTACAAAAGCAGACCGTTACGAACCTAAATTCAATGAATTGTGTGGTCAATTGGGTGCACATTATGGCATTGAACTGCGTGCCACCAGAGTGGCTAAACCCCAAGATAAAGGCAGTGTAGAAAATGCCGTAACGAATGTTTACCGAAAGATTTTCGCCCCACTTCGCAATGAAATTTATCATAGCATTGAGGAACTCAACGCTGCTATTTTTACACAGTTAGAAATTTTAAATAACAAACCTTACCAGAAAAAACAAGGCTGTCGAAGGGCTGTTTTTGAAGAATTTGAAAAGGAGGCAATGCGTGATTTACCACCTGACCTTTTTGAAATTAAAAAAATAACGAAAGCCAAAGTTCAACGCAATTACCATGTTTTTCTGGGAGAAGAAAAGAACTATTACTCGGTTCCATTCCGCTATGTTGGCAAGCAAACTACAGTAGTTTATACCTCCAAAATAGTTGAGGTTTACTTTGATAACCAACGAATTGCACTTCATCGCCGCATTGATGGATTCAATGCCTACCTGTTCCGAACCGAGGAGACTCACATGCCCAAATCACATCAGGAATGGAAGCTGGCTCAGGGCTACGATGCCGCTTATTTTTTAGAACAAGGTGAGAAAATAGGAACTGCCACCCACTGGGCGATTAACCAAATTCTCTTTTCGAGAAATCACGAATCGCAAACCTACAACTCCTGCCGAGGCGTCTTGCATTTAGCCAAAAAGTATTCCAATGAACGGTTGGAAAATGCAGCCAAAAGATGCCAACAGGCGGAGAAGGTGACTTACACCATGCTTCGAAATATCCTCAAAAGAGGACTCGATAAACCAGCCGAAATACTACCGTTTTCTATGCCTGACCATGAGAATATTCGTGGAGCACAGGCTTATCAATAATCATTCTTCGCTTTCGCGAAATGAAGTCATTTGCCGAAAGGCAGTCTATTTTTTAATTTTAAAATAAAAACACTTTTATGAAAAATGCCACTTTAGAATCATTACAACAAATGAAACTGGGCGGAATGGCTGGTGCCTATGAAGGTATCTTGTCACTCCCGCTCAATCAACAACCTGATGCGCATGAACTGCTCGCACGACTCACCGATGCCGAGCAAAATTATCGTATCGACCGACGCACTAAAATGTATTTACGACTCAGTAAACTACGCTACCAAGTCACGCTGCAAGACATCCAATGTTCTGAAAAAAGGAACCTCACCAAACAAACCATGACGCTGCTCTCTGATTGTGCCTTCATTGATAGAGGTGAAAACCTACTCATCACTGGATCTACTGGTTGTGGCAAGTCTTACTTGGCTTGTGCGCTTGGACATCATGCCTGTCTCAATGGTTACAAGACCCTCTACTTCAACCTCAATCGGTTCACCGAAAGTATCGCTGTTGCTAAGGCAGAGGGAACACTCATCAAATGGCTGGATAGAATCAAAAAAGCCAAGTTGATCATCCTTGATGATTTTGGATTGCAACCCATCACTCATCAAGTCAAACTAACCCTTTTGCAAATACTTGAAGACCGATACGAAAAGGCGTCAACCATCATTGCTTCCCAACTACCCGTAGGCAAATGGCACCCTTATATCAACGAACCAACTATCGCGGATGCCATCCTCGATAGAATCGTCCCCAAGTCACATCGCATAGAATTAAAAGGTAAAAGTCTTCGTAAAACCGTAAATCAATTATCTTAACCCCATATTTGCTAACACTAAAACGTATGTCTTCTGTCAAGGGGGTCAAAGCTGTGGAATGAGGAGGTCAGAAAGAGTGGAATATACA
>CALHBQ010000521.1 GCA_937930815.1 uncultured Saprospiraceae bacterium
CGCTGGTCTCTTCTTTTTTGAAACCAATAAAAACAAAATATTGACAATCCAAATGCAAATACTGCAAACCACCAACTCTTCCAAAATGGTTTTGAAATTTTAAATGAATAAGATGATAATTGATGGTCTTCCCAAGTGTCATTTTCAGTGCTCGAAACCTTAAAAGTATAATTGCCAGGAGGAAGGTTTGAATAAATGGCATTTCGATCATTGGTTATGATCCAATCTTGATCATACCCTTCCAATTGATATCGATATTTGACTGCTGAAGGGTCAGTATACCACAAACCTTGATACTCAAACATCAAGTTGCTCTGATTATGTTTTAAGGTGTTATTAGACTGATAATCAATGGGTTGCATGAATACTGCTACTTCTTTGAGTCTTGTGCGCGGAGCTTTAATGAGTTGTTCATTTAAAGGTAAATATTTAATGATTCCGTTTTTTACACCAAACCAAATATTTCCATTTTGGTCACTACAAAAAGCATTAAGATAGGGGTCGATTTCATTTATTCCTACAGATTTTTCATAGTTAATAAATTCGTTATTTTTCGGATTTAAAATCGAAATTCCAAATGCATGTGTGATAAGAATTTGGCCATTCTGATCGGTAACCAATCCAGTAATAGAATTGTTAAAAACGTTAGGTATTGATTTTATTGAATTAAATTTATTTCCATCAAATTTAAAAATTCCTTCCTTTGCGCTACTTATCCAAATATGGCCATCTTGGTCTTCTGTAATTGAATAAACGGATTTGAATTGAGTGTCATTTTTAGTTGAATCTGTTTGATTGTTTTGGAAATTTTTAAATTTTCCATTTTCCAAAACGGTTACGCCTTTTCCGTCTGTACCAAACCAAATACGGTTTTTACTGTCATTAAAAATTTTATAAATATATTCTGTTCCCAATCCATTTTCTTGTGTGAAATTTTTCAACTGAATATCATTATTAGAGATTGGATTTTTTGATAAATCTATTTTTGTCACACCTCCCAAAGTCGCCAACCAAACCTGTTTTTCATTTCCTTCGATGGACAAAATACTACCATTAGTAAGGCCATCGCCTTCATCTATTGTTCGAGTTTTTTTAGTTTCTTTATTGAAAACAAGAACACCGTTGCCAAAGGTGCCAATCCACAAATTTTCATATCTATCTTCAAATAAACTGATCACATTTTGGTCATTAATTTGTTGTTTAAAAATCGATTGTCCAGCTACATTTTTTTCAAAAGTGAATAATCCTTTTTGAGTGCCAATCCAGATTTTATTTTCTTTATCAGACCACAATGCCTGCGTGTTTTCAAAATCAGTTTGAATAAATTCGAATTGCCGATTAGCCTGACAAATGCCTTCATTATTACTGATGACCCAGATATTGCCCTCGACATCTTGATGTAAGTCGTAAATTTTAGAAAAAGAAATTTCATCATTGGCGGACTGGGGAAGGAGCAAGGAATCCTTCAAAGAATAGTTCCAAAGACCATTGTCATCGGTTCCAATCCAAAGTTCTCGACCTTCAAAAATTTCAATAGAATTGACAATCCCTGCTGTCCAATTTTTTATTGGTGTTGAAATTGTTTTAGTTGAAAAGTCATAATAACAAATGCCGCCATCATAAGTGCCAATCCAAAAGTTACCTTTTTGATCTGGAACAATTTCATGGATAATCTCATCAGGCAATGCATCATCGCGTGTCAGGTTTTCGATTTTCTTTTCTTTATTTTCAAAAGAACAAATGCTGATGCCGCCATCGGTTCCGACCCAAATTCGTTGCTGCGCATCCTTTTGTAAAACATAAATATCATTGCCAGTGAGCCCATCTTCTTGATCGAAATTATAGATACGATTTTCATCTTTCACATAAAGTCCTTCACCATATGTGGCAAACCAAATGCGCCCCTTTTTATCTTCAGCAAATCCAACCACGGGTGAATTCGGCAACCCTTCTTCTGGTTCCCAATTTTCTAATCTTCCTTTTTTCAAAAAGCAGATTTTGCCATCTTGATAGCCCAGCCACATTTGACCATTTTTGTCCTGAAAAATAGATCGAACATGATTGGAAACGGAGTCTTTCCTCATGTAATGGGTGAATTCCAAACCATCATAAGACATCAAACCATTTTGGGAGCCAAACCATAATAGAGTGGCACTGTCCTCAAAAATCAGTTCGACTTTTCCATTATGTTGACCTTTGATGGGTTTGTGCTTTTTGAAAAAAGGAGTTTGCCCAAAGAGTATAGAACCAAAAAATAAAAAGATGATATGTAAGAGTAGGCATCTCACGCTTTTAGAAATTCAGCTTCTACTAATACTTTGATTTCTTCTGCGATTTTTTGGGTAACGATTTTTGGAATGGAAATGTCATGCTCTTCCAAAAGAACTGTGAAAAACGATCGAATCTTCAATTTCCCATTCTCTATTTTCAATTTGCTTTTGATTATGCGTTCTTGCGTTACTCCATGAATTTTAAGTTTTCCCTTGGCTCTGACAATGTATTCTTTTCCTTCTTCAAATGTTTGTTTGTCAATGATTTTACCATGAAAGGATGCTTCTGGGAATTGATCGGATTCTAAATAATTTTCACTAAAATGAACTCTCTGTAACGGATTATTAAAACCCTCAAAAGAAACCATTTCGATAGTGAATGCAAAGGTTCTTTTTTCTAAATCAATTGCTCCTTTAAGTTTGTTAGATTCCGCTTCAATAATCTCAAGAGGTGCCTCCGATTTGAAATGTGTTCGGCCATCAACACATTTGTACAAACGCTGGGCTTGTAGGCAGGTTAAAAGGAAAAGTTGAAAGAGTAGGATGTAAAAGTATCGAGCCATTCAATTGATTTTATCAAAAATAGACAGATTCTGCTTAATTCAATGGAATAAATTTGCTCAACAAGAATTATTTTAGTCTGATTGGGTTTATTGGTTGATCGCGAAGACAAAGTAATTGACTTATTTGATAATAAAGTTTTCTAATTCAGAATATAGATTGCCTCTAGAGTACAAGAAAAAGTTGAAAGAAAGAAGTGAGATTTTTGCTCAAATTACCAAAACGAAAAAATTGATTTTTTCAGTATTAATAACAGCATATGGATTGGAGAACAAAGCTGATCAGTCGGATGTAGTTTTGACTTCAGATGATTTGTTATAAGGAATAAGCAGACACCCCGTTTTGAACTCAAAAAATTGAGATTATTTTTCCATAAAATTTTAGACGAATTTACCCCAATTTCAATCTGTTCCTGACGCCATACTTGTTTTTTTGAAAAATCAAATTTCAACTAAAGGTTCTGACTCCATTATCTTTAAGTTATGAAACCTGTTTAAAAAATCACTCTGGGTTTGGACACCTCAAAAAAAAGCTAATGAATTTGTAGGGAAGGGAAAAAAAGGAAGATTTGACCTTAAGACTATAATAATACAATTATGGTTCACTGATACTCGTGTTTACCTCTGTAAGTCGCTGATAACCAGTTGAATGTATACTGTGAATTCGCAAACAATAAGCACAAATTAAATTTTCGTAAATATGTTATTGCAATTTTCTGCTTCCAACTTTTTGGACAAATCGAAGGTCGGAAATAATTTTTGGTTGACAAAATTGAGGAAGAATTAATATTTTTGTGACCCCTGTTTTTGAACCTTGTTTTTTTGTTTAAGATAAGGATATGTACCGATTTTACTCGGCACATATCCTATATGAATTATTGTTTAATTGTCTTACCTCTCCAAATGATTTGTCCAGCTTCTTGGAATAGTCGAACTCTTCTGGAAAAAGTAGGAATGTTTGAATTTAACAAACTCATTTTTGGTCTTTGAATCTGATTGGAGTTATACAGGGTTAGTTTTTTGAGTTGGTCTTTTCTTCTTTAATAGGTTGAGAGATTTCGGTTTGATTTCTCTATTTGGCGGTTTAAGGGATTCTCTTATATCGGTTGATTCCTTACAGTCAATTAAGATAGATAGGAATAAAATGTAATTTTTCATTGTTACTTTTTTTAGAGCGGTATGCACTCTCCCGAGAGTGCATACCGCTTTGATGATTATTGTTTTATGATGCGTTTGTAAATGATGCCTCCAAGCTCATCTCTTATTTCAACAAGATAAACTCCGTTTGCGAGGTTCCCAGTTGTAATATTCACCTGGTTATATCCTTGCTCATATTGATTTCGTAATATCAACTTACCTGAGAAATCTCTCACAGAAACTGTAAAACGAGAATTAAATCCTTTTTTGTTTAGTATGGTAAATTGATTATCAAATGGATTAGGATAAACCAAAATTTCTGAATCTTTATAAAGATTTTTGACACTTGAAATACAGCTACTATTCGGAGGTTTTGGAACTATCAATTTTTCAAATTCTTGACAGCATACCCCTCCAAATATCTGTTTTATTGACAAATCAAACTCAAAATTATCTTCCGTAAATGGAAAAGGATTCGTAAATAATTGTACTGTGAACATTTTTGTTTCGCCCACTGAAAGCTCTGGGTTTATTCCTATTACTCCGCCAATAACTGCAACTCCTTGAGTTGATACAACATTTATTTGCTGTGCAATAAATGGAGAGTTATTAGTTGCCTGAAAGGTTAATTCGTAAATAGAATCTATAGAGTCACAAGTAATGGAAACTAAATTAGCAGATAAACAACCACCTGTTATTATTGGTTCACACTCATAGGTTAAGGTATCGGAACAAGCAATGACTTCTTCATTTGTATTAGGGTCAATCTTGTACCAATTTACAGCAACTCGCTGTGGCTTTTGATTATCTTCCAAAATACCAACTAAGCAAAATTGGAGCGCATCTTCAAATGTTCCAGCAGGAATACGTTCGCTCGAAGTCGGGTACCAAGTGACATTTGTAAAATCACTACTTGGAGTAAAAGACCAATCTACAGGATCTGCTACTTGTAAAAAACCGAATTTAACATCTGGTGTTAAGACGACCGTTTCAATTTTTGTGAAATAATCTGGTAAACATGGATTGATAATATCCAAACTATGGCAGCAGGTTGTATCTCCTGCTATTTCATTCGAGACAACTTGTACTTCTTTGCACTCTATACAGCATGGTTCAATTGTGAAACAATATTCGTCAGGTTCTGTGCAGCAAGTTTGCATTCCTGCTCCTTCTAAAGTTGCCGAAAAGCATACTTCCGTTGGTTCAAAAAACGTTTCAGTTGAAATTAGTTTTAAACAAACATCTGCAGGTAGGCCATTTGGTACGAGCGGGCTTCCAAAAGAATGGATGAGGTTTTGAGTCGCAAATTGTGCTGGTACAAAACACTCTGCCAATGCAAAGTTGGCATCCAAACTGCTGATAACAAGTGCATTAGCATTGACTGCACTTATATTCGTGGCAGTAAAGTTAATGGTATACTCATTATGAGAATCTGGATTACAAGTAATTGCATCTTTCAATTGTAAATCAACACAACTAATGTTTACATCATCAGGAGTACAGTTTGTTTGTAATGTCTGAGTACAAATCAGGTTTACTTTTTCTGATGAAACATCTGCTGAGAACCAATGGACGGCCAACTCAGGATTGTTGCTTGCCGCCATTACATCTGTGGAAGAAAGGCAGATTGATAGAATGTCCGTCAATTGACCACTTGGAATCATCCCTGAAGTGTGTTCGATTCTGAGTAAATCATTTGAAACAAAATTAAATTGATAGCCAGAAGCTGTGATGGCATTTGAATTAAACGTCCAATCGGATGTTAATAATTCGACCTCAACATAACTGATGCTTATCCCAATGTCGTTTTGCAATGAAAGGTTATAGCAGCAATCATTATTATCTTCTTTGATTGATGCATTTACTTTATCACAACATTCAGAATCTAAAGTAGAACAACTAGAGTCAAACTTTCCAACATAAGAATTGGCTTGTTCGCCTGCGTTAAAAAAGTCAGAATTATTCGGTAAAGGATCATCGTCAAAACTACTTGACCCTGTGAGACCTGCAACAATAATTGCCCCTAAATCATCCACGACAACTTCGTGAAATTCCTCATTACCACCATTACCTTTTTGATTGTAAGCTGAAATAAAATCTCCTTCTGAAGAGTATTTAAGTACAATAGGGTCAGTTATTGAAGGAGAATTCAATTTAAATTCTCGCATAGGATCTGGATCTACATCCGCTCTTCCATATCCATATCCTCCGACTATTATAGGATTTCCTAACTTATCTGTAGTTATACCATAAGCGGTTGTTCCTAAATCTAAATTAAAAGCCCATTCGCAACTACCTGTGTTGGCGTCATATTTTCCAAGCCATCTACCAGGGATATAACGTTGTGATGAAAAAGTATATGCTGAATTTAAGCCTATAGGATCGAGATTGACTTTTTGATCATTTAAAAAACCAGTTGCATATATTTTTCCACCAAAATATTCTAAATCTGATGTATTTGTATGTCCTATTGCATCAGGGATGGAAATACCTTTGAAATCAGCAACCCAATCCAAAATGCCATCATTAGAATATCGAGTTAAAAACCCATTTCTGTCATTATCGTCATAAGAACTTCTAATTTCCTGATTTCCTTTTGGGTTGAAATCTACACTTCCCGTGAAAGTCCCACCCATATAAATATTACCATCTTCATCGAGTGTCAATGCATTTCCAATCACATTAGACCAAATATCACTATGTAGCCCCATACTCCAGATATGATCTCCATTTGTGTTCAGTTTTACTAAGTATGCATTTCTATGATTAATATTAATGAGCTCATTTGCTGGATCTTTGGTATGATCAAAGTTTATATTTCTCCATGAAAAAGACCCAGAGGAATAAACATTTCCATCTTGGTCTACTTCCAAGGTGTGAAGTCGTTCATTTACATTTCCTCCAAAATTATAAGCCCAAAGTAAATTGAAATCGGAATCGTATTTAGCAATAAAAATATCCGTGAAACAGGGGAATAAGCTTGTGCCTGCGTCAATTGCATCTTGACAGTTACCACTTGAAGCGTTAGTCAAAATTTTAGCATGTGACATGTTTTTGGAAGCAATAGTAATCTCGGGGCTAGTAAACCAACCTCCTATATAGATGTTTCCTGCATTATCCAATTCAATTTCTACGGCGGTTTCTGAAAGTTCTCCTCCAAAACCTAATGCTTCGAGTACGTTTCCGTTCTCATCATACTTCGCCACAAAAATATCAGAACCTCCAATAGCTGTTAATGTTTGGTTGCCGAAAGTAGCTGTATTTTCAAATCCACCGCTGAAAAAAGTATTTTTACCATCGGTCGCTAACCCAAAATTGCTGTATCCGCTTCCTGGAGTGAAAGTTTTATTATCACCTGGACTTTCAGACCAGATTTTATTAAACTCACCTTCAATACAGCCATCACACTCAACACAAATAGTATAACAAGTATCTGCGGAAATACATATAGAACCATCTTCTTTTTCGATATATCCATAGAGACAGATCTCGTAATCTCCTGATTGATCATAAGTGTGCTCTGCTTTTTCATTGCCTCCAACAGTTGAATCTTGACCATCCCCCCAGGTAATACGAATCTGTTCACAAGTATCTAACGCAATTGATTTGGTGGAAACATCACATCCATCAGCAAATATTTGGAAACCTTGAGCAAATCTTTCATTGAAACCTGAAATATTATCACAACAACTTGGTTCGCAATTCACGATTAACTCAAAGAAACAAGAGTCTTCATTGCCGTAGAAATCTGTTGCGTAGCATCCTACACTGTATTCACCACAGGTTAAAAATTCTCCTGGATTGATCGTGCAAAAAGAGGTGAATTCTGGGCAGTTGTCACTGATGGTTGGCGGAGCAAAATTGACGTTTGCACCATTCATTCCAGGTTGAGCAATTACCACTAGTGGCGAAGGAGGACAAGTGATTTCAGGAGCAATATCATCAACTACTACCACTTCAAAAACACAATCTACGCTTTGTCCATAATCGTCAGTAACGACACAGGTCACAGTTGTATTCCCAATTGGCCAATTAGCTGTAATGTCCAAGTCATCAGATCGAGTACAATCTGCAAATAGGGTTTCCTGAGGGCAATTTCCATATCCGAAAATCTGTACTAAACCCTCCTCGCTGAAACATCCCATTGAGGATATGTTTAGTTTAACTGGTTCGTTTGGACAATTCTCAAATTGAGGGCCAGGAACCATTCGAGTGTATTGTTGGCAATGTGTATCAGAGCACATTCCGTCTGAAACCTCAACGCAAACTTCCGCATTTAAAACACCTTGATTAAAAATGATACGCGTACGATCTGAATTTGGTGATTCTATGGTCATTGCCGGAGTAACTGTCCAATTGTAAGTGGGATTATCTCCAAAGTCAGATATAATTGCTTCAGCATTAATAGTATCACATCCAAAATTACCTTCACTAAATTCTATATTTGCATTACATTCTGGTGGACATTCTCCAGCACAAAAGTTCGCAAAGAAAACACTTTCGGTAACAGAGCTATGATAGTCAACTACGATGAGCAGTCCTGTTACATTTTGTATGAAAGTATCCCATAAAGCAGCAGGATCTGTTGTGTTTGTTGAAGTCATATCAAATTCCCAATGCCCGTAGTTACTTGAGGGTAATTCTCCACTTACAGATGGCCCAATAGGGAGACACCATTTTTGCCAAACACCTTCTTCATCAAACTCGCTGTTGAAAACGAATTCAGCCATGACAGCATTATCTACCCATGTTTCAGCATCTTGAATTGTTCCTTGATATAGTCTTATCCTTGGTGAAAAGTTTATACCTGGATCAATAGGCGAACCTCCAAGATCAGCTTTGTAATCAAAGCACAAACATTTGCCTTCATATCTGTCTAACCAATTTCCTCCAAAGTCATTTTCATTTATTAACAATGATCTCCTTGCACCGTCTTGTGCTTTAATGATTACTGGAAAATCTGGTTCGCTGATAACACTTGCACTGGTTATATTAAAACCTGTCCAATTGTCTATGTTTGAAATGTCTGTACAATCAGTATTTTTACAATCAAAATACATAGTATCAGTACAAACAGCTAATCCTAAATCACCCCCTAAGTCTTGTACCCATCTAATTTCAACAGGCACTTCGGATTCCAAAGAATTAGTTGGGCTTGCGAAACAAAAGCTTAGGGCATTTTTTATAGTTCCTTGTGGGAAGTAGCCTGCATTATATTCAAGCCCTTTGTGAATGTTTGAGAATCGATAGTCGTTTTTAACAAGAAATTCTCCATTCGCATTAAAATTCGAGAACGTCCAATCTGGCGTAGTTCCGCTTGTTAATATTCGTAATTCTACAGTTTGTATATTTGTGAGATTTGCGGTGTTTTCGACGTCTAAGTTCCAGCAACAAAGATCGTCTGTTGAATTCGCTTCATCATAATTTGTTGTTAGATTTAGTAAATCACATTCAACTGGTTCGCCGATGGTGCTACATTCTTCAAAACAGAAATTGTCCCAAGCCATTTCTTCAGCTGGGCTGTTGAAATAGTCAAT
>CALHBQ010000522.1 GCA_937930815.1 uncultured Saprospiraceae bacterium
GCGCTCATTTCTATTTTAAGTATCAGATCAAACTGGTGGTAATATTTTCGTTTCACCAGTACCACGCAAAAGAACGAAAGATTTATTTATAAAAGAAATGAATATTCGAATAATTGAAGAACAACATTAGTTTTGCCAAAAATAGCATTTAATGATTCAGATATATTGGGCAAAAACAGAAGGAATTGAGGGCAAAATGGCTTTGACAGAATTGATTAAAGATTTACCAGCCGACATGCAGCAAAGAGCTTTTAGGTATAAAATTCCTGAGGCGGCGTACCAATTTGCTGTTGGTAGAAACCTGATAAGATTGGGTCTTGAGCAACTTGGAATGGAGAGCCAATTTTCAAAAATGCAATTTTCGGAAAACGAAAAACCCTTTCTTGACGGCGTTCATTTTAATATTTCTCACACAGGCGGATTGGTCGTTTGCGCCTTTTCTAAAGAAATAGAAATTGGAATCGATATTGAAAAAGTAGAAACAAAAGATTTAAATAACTTCGATTCATTTTTTACTGATAATGAATGGGAACTAATCAACGCTTCAGAAAATCCTTTGCATTCTTTCTATCAACTTTGGGTAAAAAAGGAAAGTGCCATCAAACTTTTGGGTATGAGTTTGAAAGATTTAAATACGATTGACACCCCACTCCATTCTGATTCTTTGTTTTTTCAAGGTACAAAATTGTTTTGGGAGGCATTGGATTTTGGTAATGAATATTGTTGTTCCATTTGTACGGAATCACCTCAGATGATTCATTATAGTCAAATCAAATTTTGATTATAAAATAACCTTTCACACATAACAAAAAGGAAAACAAAACGTATATATTTTAAATTAAAATATATTTATTATGCTTGTTTTACTAGACAATGGACATGGTGGATTAATCAACGGGAATCCACAAACAGGTTCCCGCAGATCTCACAAATTGCCAAACGGCGCACGTTTATATGAAGGTGAATTCAACCGAGCTATTGTCAATGGCATCATCCAAGAACTTACTTTTTTGAATATTCCATATGTGAATATTACTCCTGAGATGAGAGATGTGACCCGTACTACTCGAATCAGACGAGCAAATGCCTACAAACGAGTAAGAAATGTTTTCCTAATAAGTGTTCACTGTAATGCTGGAGGAGGAAAAGGATTTGAGGTTTTCACTTCAAGGGGTCGTACGAAATCAGATTTAATAGCGAATACTTTTGCTCAAGAATTCACAAAAGTATTCACAGATCGAAGACTTCGAACTGATTTATCAGACGGATTATTGGGCAAAGAAGCGAATTTTGATATTTTGAAAAAGACCGCCATGCCAGCGATTTTAACCGAAAATTTCTTTTTCGATAACAGAGAAGAAGTTGAAAATATATTGATGACTCGGGAAGGAAGACAAAATATTGTTGACTTTCACGTAAACGCAATTGTTAAAGTAAAGGAAGAGATTTTTATGGAAGCTCCTGTGCTCCTAAATTAAAAGATTCTACAAAAGTATGGATGATGAAAGTTCGCCAAAAAATCTGTAGAACTTTCATTATTCAATTTTCAAAAATTATGGAAACAAAATACCATTTTCAATACATTTAAAAATCAAATGCCTACCAGACCAATACCGTTCCACAAAAGCTATAACAAATAATAAACTTTAACAAAATTGATAAAAAGGCGTTAAAATCCACTCTAAATAGGTTTAATGGAATAGAATTTGTCTTTTGCTAAATACACCTACCTACCAAACCCTTTTTTAATATTCCCCCAACTATAACCATTAATATTATGTATAAAGTTTCGACTTGTATACTGGGAGTATTATTTCTTTTCTTTTCAAATTTCATTTCAGCACAATGCCCAGATATCGTTAGCCAGCATAGCAATGACAAATGTTTATTCATGGAATGGATAACGCCACCATCTCCTTTACCTACTACAGCGATGGATGGGGGAATTGTCCACAATTATGTTTCTGGAAATGGAACAAGTGCAAGTCCTGCCGAATATCTAAAAGATGGATCACCAAACTGCAATGGAGGAACTCCAATCCCTCTGACTGGGACAATAACTATTGGTGGAGAAACCTGCACTTATAGTTCAGGATCTGCAGCAGCTCCAGCTCTTCCTGTAGAATTAACTTATTTTAAAGGAGAAAGAGACAATAATTCTATTGTTCTAAAATGGGAAACTGCCTCCGAGTTAAACAATACGGGTTTTGAAATTCAAAGAAGTATTGATGGAGTGAATTGGTCATCTATAGACTGGATGGATGGTCATGGAACAACTTTGGAATCTCAACTTTATCAATATCGAGATAATTATCCGTTGGGTAAACTAAATTATTATCGATTGAAACAAATAGATGAGGATGATGTATTTGAGTTTTCTCAAGTGATTTCTGTTGATTTGAAATCTGAATACAATACTGATTTTTCTATTTACCCTAATCCAACTAATGGTCAATTTTTTTTGAAAAATATTGAGCTTGACAAGGTTGAGTCGATAACACTTAAAAATCATATCGGCGAAACAATTTCTGAGTTTAGCACTGCAGAAAGGCAATTTGACCTCACACATCTTAGCGATGGTATTTACTTTCTTCAATTGAAAAAGAATCGTGAATTCATTACGAAAAAAATTATTTTACAAAGAATGAGGTCTTAAGAAGAACTTTTGGAAAACCTTTTTTTGTTTCTTTGCTAAAGAAATAATAATTCAAAAGTATTATGAGTAAAAATAAAAGAGACAATCGGGGATTCGTTTTTTCAACTGATCCTGATTTTAAATACGATAATTCAAGTGAAAGCTATTCTGATTTGGAGCCACGGCTTCAAAATTTAAAAATCTATTTGGATAAAAAAAAGAGAAGAGGAAAAGTGGTTACGCTGATAACTGGTTACCACGGCAGTGACGACGGATTAAAAGAATTGGGCAAAACTTTAAAATCAAAATGCGGTGTTGGTGGTTCTGCAAAAGATGGAGAAATCATGTTGCAAGGTGATCACAGAGATAAGGTTTTGAAGTTTCTTTTGGAGAAAGGATATTCAAAAACTAAGAAGGCGGGTGGATAAACTACTCATACTTGGGTTTAAAAATAGGCGCTATTTCTAATGAAATAGCGCCTATTTTTATTTGTGCTAAAAAACTTTTAAACCCTATTTTTTAATAAAAACCACCAATCTTTCATCACTGAGCCCTAATACACTTAAAACAAAAGGATTATATATTTTATTTTTTTAAAACTAAAATGACATAAATTTTCAGATGTTAAACGCGACAAAAAAGAGACATAAACCTTACCCAAAGTTAACATCGAGGATCTACATTTGCGGAAATTTACTCATCTAAACTAATTATTATGAAACTTCGAATTCTTACAAGAATTTGTTTTTTAATTTTCGCTTTTGTCGGTCTCTCACTCTCGGCATCTGCACAAGGTACTACAACTGGTGCGCTGAAAGGTGCAATTTCTGACGCTAGCGGCGAGCCATTAATTGGTGCAACCGTAACGGCAGTTCACCAGCCAACTGGTACTTTTTACGGAACAGCTACTGACTTAAGTGGTAACTTCCAAATCAACAATGTAAAAGTTGGTGGTCCTTACAAAATTGAGGTCACTTACACTGGTTACCAAACCATCACTTATGATGGTGTGATGGTACGTTTGGGTGAAGCTGCTAAAGTTTCTTCTCAGATGAACGAAGGTGCAGTTGAAATCGACGCTGTAACAGTTACAGCAAGATCAGGAACAACTGGAGAAAACTCTGGTACTTCTACTCAAATCTCAGCAGAAGACATCACTTTGATGCCTACTTTGAACCGTGATTTGAATGACTTTACTCGATTGACTCCTCAATCAAAAGGAACATTCAATGGTGGATTTTCTGTCGGTGGTTCAAATAACCGTTTCAATGCAATCTATATTGACGGAGCTGTCAATAATGATGTATTTGGTTTAGCTGGTAGTGGTACAAATGGTGGACAAACTGGTATTGCTCCGATTAGTATGGATGCAATTGACCAAGTACAAGTTGTTGTTTCTCCTTATGACGTAACCCTTGGTGGTTTCTCTGGTGGAGGTATCAATGCAGTAACAAAAAGTGGTACAAACGAAATTAAAGGAACTGCTTACTACTTCATGCAAAACGAAGGCCTTGCTGGTAAAACGAACAAAACGCTAACTGATAGAACAGGAAGTGAAGCTGAAAAATTAGATGAATTTAGCAACACCTTATATGGTGCTTCTATTGGTGGTCCAATTGTAAAAGACAAAGTTTTCTTCTTTGTGAATGCTGAGATTGAAAATAGAGAAACTCCATCTCCTTTTGATTTTGGAACATACAGAGGAGATGCAACTCCTGCGGATCTTGAAGCTTTAAGAACGCATGTTACAAATACATATGATTATGATCCGGGTGAATTCGGAAATATCATTGATAAATTAGATGGTGTAAGATTATTTGGAAAATTAGATTTCAATCTAAATAATACAAACAAACTTACCGTAAGACATCAGTATACAAAAGCGGAGCAAACAAACATAAATGTTTCTGATAATGATGAGATTAACTTCTCAAACAATGGTTATTTATTCCCAAGTACGACCAATGCGACTGCAGTTGAGTTGAACTCACAGTTCGGGTCTAAATTCTCAAATAACTTAATTGTTGGATACACAACGGTAAGAGATGATAGAGATCCATTGGTAAAAGATTTTCCATATGTCACTATCGAAGATGGTGATGATGGTAGATTGGAGTTTGGAAGTGAGCAATTTTCAACTGGTAACCAATTGGATCAAAATATTTTGACAATTACGAATAACTTCAAAATGTATGCTGGAGATCACACCTTGACTTTCGGTACACACAATGAGTTTTTCAGCATTTATAACTTATTTATTCGTCAAAATTTTGGTGCTTATAGATTTGCTTCTATTGATGATTTCGTCAATGGAGCTTCTGCTACAGAGTTTGACCGTTCTTACTCTTTAGTTGATAATATCACTGGTGATGGTTCTGCTGCTGCTGCAGATTTTTCTGCAATGCAATTAGGATTTTACGTTCAAGATGAGTGGGCTATGAGTCCTAAATTGACTTTGACAGGAGGTTTGAGATTGGATATTCCAATCATTACAGATGACCCATCAGGTGATGCTAACTTCGAATCGACTTTGGCTACACTTAATGCAAATTACGATTTGGAAGGCGCTACTGCTGGAAAAGCTCCAAGTGGTCAATTGATGATTTCACCAAGAGCTGGTTTCAATTATGATTTTGGGAATGCTACTAAAACACGATTAAGAGGTGGTTTGGGTGTTTTCACAAGTCGTATTCCATTTGTATGGCCAGGTGGTATGTTTACCAATAATGGTGTAACAATTGGTGGTGTTAGTGAAAGAGATTTGGAAGGTGATATAATTTTTGAGCCTAACGTAGATAAGCAACCAACTAACCCAGATTTCACTGTACCTTCTGGACAATTGGATTTGTTTACTGAAAATTTCAAATATCCACAGGTATTCAGAACCAACTTAGCGGTTGACCATGAATTACCATATGGAATCCAAGGAACTATTGAGGGCCTTTATACCAAAACCCTTAACAATGTTGACTATGTAAATGTTAACTCAGATCCTACTGTTGGTTTTACATGGACTGGAACACCAGACACCAGACCTGTCTACACAAGAAGCAGATTGGATCCAACTTACTCTGCAATCTACTTAGGTAGAAATACAAGTGAAGGATTTGCTTACAACTTTACTGCGTCATTGTCTAAGAATTTCAATTCAGGAATTCAAGCAATGTTAGCTTATGCTTACGGTGAAGCTGAAGCAGTTAATGAAGGAACTTCATCACAAAACTCTTCACAATGGAGAGGAGCATTCAATGTTGATGGTAGAAACAATGCGGCATTAGGTCGTTCTGATTTTGCGTTAGGAAATAGAGTTATCGGTTCATTAGGTTATAAAGTTGACTGGAATGCTGGTAAAAACGTTTCAACAACTATTTCCTTATTTTATGAAGGCCAATCTGGAGACCCATATTCTTATGTTTACTCACGAGGAGCTGGTGATTCAAGAAACATCAATAATGAAGATGGAAGTACAAGTAGAACAAGAAGTTTAATTTGGATTCCTGCTGATGCGTCTGAAATCAACTTAACAGATGATAGCCAATGGGAAGCATTAAATACATTCATTGAAGAAGATGCTTATTTGAGCGCAAACAGAGGTGGATATGCGAAGAAAAACGGAGCAAGATCTCCATTCTCAAATCAAATTGACATGAGAATTCTTCAGGACTTTGGAGCATTATTAGGCGGTAAGTTTAATAAAATTCAAGTGTCTTTTGACATCTTTAACGTAGGTAACTTGATTAATTCAAGTTGGGGTGTGAGATATAACAATCCTTTCGATTATGGTTTAATCGACTTCGAAGGTTATGCAGCTGACGGTACTACACCAACGTTCTCTTTCGATGATGAAAGACTTGGTTTAGAAAGATTCAACATCGCTGATTTTTCTTCAAGATGGAGAATGAGAGTTGGAGTTCGTTACATCTTCAACTAAATAAAGTTTGAAATAAAACACTTTTAAAGTGTTGATAATGAGGGGTTTCGATTTATTCGGAGCCCCTTATTTTTTTGTTTTTTTTTAAAAATGTTTAAAAAGCAATACTTTCACAAAAGTAAAACAATACATACCTATGCTCGACATCGAAAAATTAAGAAGAGAAACGCCAGGCGCAAAATATGTCACTCATTTTGACAATGCAGGAGCAGCACTACCCTGTCATGACGCAGTTCAAGCTGTTACAAATTATCTAAATAAAGAGGCAAGAACAGGTGGTTACGCCATGCAAGCCTTGAATGAAGATGCTTTTCAAGAATTTTACAAAAACGCAGCTAAATTAATCAACTGCCGAGCTGATGAAATTTCATTGACGGTTGGAGCATCAGATGCACAAGCCAAAATTTTATATTCTTTTCCTTTCAAAAGAGGCGATGTGGTGGTGACCACAGAAATGGAATACTCTAATAATTTCATGAACCTTTTGAATCTCAAAAAACAAAAAGGAATCAAAATTCGAATCGTAAAGAATGAAAAGGATTGCAGTTTCAATTTAGAAAAGTTTGAAAATGCAATTGATGAAAAAGTAAAACTGATTGCTGCGACTCATATTCCTACCAGTTCAGGACAAATAGCGCCAGTTGAAGCAATTGGAAAAATTGCTAAAAAGTATAAAATTCCATATTTATTGGATGCTTGCCAATCAATCGGTCAATGTCCAGTTGATGTTCAAAAAATCGGTTGTGATTTTGCTACTGCGACCAGTCGAAAATATCTACGAGGACCACGCGGACTTGGCTTTTTGTTTGTAAAAAAATCGGCAATGCAAATGCTCACCGCGCCAACAGTAGAATCTTGGTTTGCAAATTGGAAAAGCAAAACTGCTTATGAAATCGAAAGAACCAATAAAATGTTTGAAGGATTCGAAAAACCATATTCGAATATTGTTGGCTTATCTACTGCGATTGATTATCAAAATCAATTAGGAATCGAGGCAACTTGGGAACGCATTCAAATGCTCTCAAAGCTTCTGAGAATTAAGCTAAATGCTTTGAAAAACGTAAAAGTAGTTGACCCAAAAGTCAATTTATCAGGAATC
>CALHBQ010000523.1 GCA_937930815.1 uncultured Saprospiraceae bacterium
AAATGATTGTACTTGTTCTGGTACAACTATCCCTGTTGGAAATTGTATGGCACAAATCGTTGTCAACGGCCAAACCATTACCGTAAACAACATTGCTGCACCAATTAATTCAGTCAGAATTCTTGACCAATCTTGGAATACATTAGATGATTGTGTTTCATGGGAAGGAAATGATTGTGGCAATTCATACAGCTATACGGTTCCTGCCGCTGGCACTTATCTCGTACAAGTGGCAACCTATACCGATTGGAACAATCCACTCTGCGACCTTCTCGAAACGATCGTAATAACTGGAGAGCCAACCGTTGATTGCCCTGCATTGAATGCAAATATTGGCGACAACTGTAATGACGCTAATCCAAATACGACGAACGATATAGTAGGTACAAACTGTCAGTGTACAGGTACTACAAATCCGACTGTCGATTGCCCTGCTTTAAATGCTAATATCGGCGATGCCTGTGATGATGGAAATGCCGCAACTATCAACGACAGCGTTCAAAATGATTGTACTTGTGTAGGTACAAATATCCCTCCTGGCGGATGTAATGCACTAATCGAAGTCAACGGGCAGACCATAACCGTCAACAATGTTGCTGCACCAATTTCTTTGGTAAAAATCCATGACCAAACATGGAGTGTATTGTCTGAATGTTCGCCATGGACAATGACAAACTGTGGTAATTCTTTCACTTACACGGTTCCATCGGAAGGCACTTATTTTGTACAAATTTTAGCTTATACTGATTGGAGCAATCAAGTTTGTGATATTCTCGAAACGGTTGTAATAAGTTCGAATCCAACTGGATGTACCAACATAACGAATGGCGGAACAATTGCAGGTGACGATACCATTTGTCCAAATACTACTCCGGGCACTTTAACGAGTTCTACACTCCCTTCAGGTGGCGCTGGAACAGTTGAATATTTATGGTTAAGTTCTACTACGAATTGCCCGACTTCATTATCTCAAGCAATCACGGGAACCAATCAATCAAGCATGGCACCGGGTGCACTTTCGCAAACGACTTACTATCGCAGATTAAGCCGTCGTGTTGGTTGTAATGCAGATGCAGATTGGTTCGCTGGAGAAAGCAATTGTGTGTTGGTTACCGTTGAAGACAATGGCAATTGTGGTCCACAAGGAGGATGCAATACCACTTACTCAATCAATGGAAATACCATCACCATCAATAATCTAACAGATAACATTCAAGCCGTAAAAGTTTTGGATAATAATTGGAATCCAATATTCACTTGTGATACTTGGACAACGCTCTGCAATAGTTCAGAATCGATTACGGTACCTTCTTCCGGTAGTTATTGGATTCAGATTCAAACGTATGAAGATTGGAGTACTCCAGTTTGTAATATTTTTGAATCAGTAAATATTGGAGGCAATGCACGAAGAGCGTCCGCTACTGTTTTCGTTGAAACGGCAAAAGACAATGCATTCACCTTAGATGAGCAAAAAGACAACTTTGAAGATTTCCACCTTTTCCCAAATCCAGCTCAGGATGTAATCAATGTTGAGCTAAAAGGTTTTGAAGGCAAAAACGCCACCTTAAAATTAATTGACCTTTTAGGAAAAGAGTTGAAAACGGTTAGGTTGGAAAATATTTCAGAAGGTACTTTTCAAATGCCGTTGGAGGTTGAAAGTGGAGTTTACACCATTTGGATTCTTTCGGATAATGGGAAGCCGGTTGGGAAGAAGTTTATGGTTGGCAGAGGGCATTAATTAGTTTTTTTCTAAAAAATGAAATCCCGAATCCTCGTTGAGGGTTCGGGATTTTTTGAATCCGCTCGTCCCAGTCTCCAGACGCGAGCTTTTAGGTCATTGCTTAAGATTGGTATTCCATGTTTCCGTCAGAGACGGGCAGATAGTTGATTTCAGTCTGGAGACTGAAACCAGCGGGGTGTCCTCCAAATCACGATAAGAAGTCGAAGGAGGGAATTATTTACTTTTATTAAAATTTTATAGTTCCCTCCATATACATTTTCATCAATTCTGGACGTGAATTGATTTGGAGTTTCTTATAAGTTTTTTTGATGTAATAACGAATTCCATCAATAGAAATACCAATTTCATTTGAAATCATTTTATAACTGAGACCCTCTATTAAAAGTTGAAGTACTTGGGATTCTTTTGGTGCCAACTCATAGTCCTTTTTCTCAATCTTGACTCCATTGAAATAATTGATCATTCGATTGGCGATAGCAGGCGAAAGTGCAGGAACACCACCATGAGCTTCCAGTAATGTCTTCTCCACTTGTTCAAAAGAAGTGTCTTTCAAAAGGTAACCTGATGCCCCAGCTCTTAATGCTTTGAATATGGTATCATTATCATGGAATGAACTCAAAACGATAATCATCGTATCAGGAGCAATCGCTGCTACTCGCATAATGACCTCAATCCCAGACATTCCGGGTAATCCTATGTCGGTTAATAAAATATCAAGCTTAGTCTCTTTCGAAAAATATTTTAAAAACTGCTCCGCCGAAGAAACTGCCATCACATATTCTAACTTGTCTGACGACTTGACCATATCAGCCAACTCATTCAGAACGTAATGATCATCCTCCAAAATACCAATTCTTATAGCCATACTCTATATCGTTACTTTCAAATCAACAATAAATTTATCGGGCAAATCTTCCAGTTCCAAAACTCCATTTATTCGCTTTGCACGAGCTCGCATCCCAAACAATCCTTTTTTACTGGAAAACATATTTTCTAATACAATTTCTTTACCGTTTTCGATTCTAAGGTGAAAGTCTCTATTTATAAAATCGATGGTAATAATTGTCAAGTCTGGTTGGGTATGTTTTGTAATGTTATTGATAGCTTCTTTGAAAAGAGAATACAGATTGGCCTTTACTTCAGGATCAATATTGATGTTCTTAAAGTTTCCTTTCACTTTCATCCGATAAGGCAAATCAATTGGCGTAAAAACATTGCTCGCATGGTCTCTCATCTTATCAATCAGGTTTTCGAGGGTTTCATTTTCTGGGTCAATCGACCAAATCAAATCCTGCATATTGCTGATTAAATCATTACTCAGCATTTTGATACGAGTAACAGCGCCCTGCTTTTTATTAATCCCCCCATCATCTTTTGAAAGGCTCAAACGAGTAGCAAGCATTTTTATCTGATTCAACGAACTCCCAACATTATCATGCAAATCATACGTCAATTTAGTTCGTAATTCTTCATATTTTTCAAGCTGTTTCAATTTCATTCTATAAAATAAAAGAGCGGCTCCAGCAAGAATTAAAAACAAACTAAAAATAGCCAGGGCCAAGTACCCTAACACTTTTTTTACTTGCATATTCTCCTTTTCTACTTCGACCTTCAGACGTTCAATTTCCAATGCTTTTTTACGATACTCAATCAATGCATTTCTTTTGATTAACTCATTCTGATTTTCAAGAACATTCATTTTTGAAGCGACTTCTTGAGACTTTTTATAATAGAAAACAGCTTTTTCAGGCCTACCCATTTGTTCATAGGTTTGAGCTAAAATTGGATAAAGCTTTATGTAAAAAAGGTCGGTTTTAAGTGCCTTCAGTTTCACCAATGCCGACTCCGCTATCTTAATTGCTTTTGGATATTCACCAATCGATTCATACACTTTGGCCTCTTCACAATCAATCATCAAATCCATAAACACATTATCGAACCTTTTATTCAAACCCCTTGCCGAATCGAGGTGAAGTTTGGCTTTATTGAAATTACCAGCCTCAAGGTGTGTAAACCCCAAATTATATTGCGAAAAAGTTATCCAATAATATTTTTCCTGAATTTTGAAAAGGGAGTCTGCTTGTGTAAAGTACCTCAAGGAAGATTCAAACTCTTCTTCGTCGCGATGAAGTTTCCCAAGGTTGTTCAAAAATAAACCAGTAGATTTTTGGTCGTCAATTTGTTCTGCAAGAGCAAGTCCCCGTTTGTAAAATTCCTTTGCCTCTCCATTGAGTTCGCATTCATTATGTACAATACCGAGGCTTAGGCAAATCCTCATTTCCAAATTAAGATCATTGGTTTTATCTGCGATTTCTTTTGCTTGATAATATTTTTCTACTGATTCCAAATACTTTCCTTGCTTCCATCCTACTATACCCAAGTCATTATAAATCAAAGCTTCACTGAGTTGGTCATTCGTTTTTTTTGACAACTGCAATGCCTTTAAATAATACGTCCGTGCCTTTTTATAATCATTAGAAAGATGGGTATGAAAATACCCAAAAGATTTGCAAATTTTTATGTTATCCGATTGTGTTGGAGTTTTAATGGCGAAATTTTCAGCTATATGATAATATTTTAAAACACTATCCTGATTTATATCAAAAAACTTATCTCCGATATTAATCGCTAATTGAAACTTTTCACTTTCTATGGTGGTTTTGGAAAATTGATTCTTTAACTCCTGAATACCATTAGATTTCAAATAAATGGGTATTGCTATAATCAAAGTTAATACCAACCAACCTTTTAATCTATAAGTAAAGTTCATAAATACCTGATTATCACAATGATTTAAAGGTTTTTCTCACATACCTTTGTAATCACAATCTGCCTCCCGCTGATTAAATTCTAAAAAATGAAAAAGTTAACAAACACGAAGTCTTTTGAAAAATTCAAAAAATTCTCATTGAATCAAACTCAAGAAGAGAATGTTAGGGGAGCTCTTTATTCAGAATACTGTCAAAGAGAAACAGATAATTTTGCGGAGGGAATTGAAAATTACCTTTGCTATGGTAACGTCAATGGTATAGGACCTGATGATGTTGTAGAGTTTGGAGGATAATATTAATTCTTAAACACATCCTGCACTTTCCTAAAGTCTAATGCAAATGTCACACCTCTTTTGATTATTAATTTAAGAAGCTGTTTGAATTTTGATTATTTACCATTTGTAGGCAATTATTTGCCCCGTCTAATCTAAATAAATTCAAACAGCTTCTTAAGAGCGATCAATAATCAAATGTAATGATTTTTTTTAATGTAAATAAGTGTGAAAAAGGCAGGAATTTTTGAATAGTTTTAATAGCTTAAAAAAATACTGCTTTAAACTAATAGGTATCTGCCCATGCTCGGGCAGATACCTTATTTAGTTTAAAAGGTAAGATTAACTTCTACCTTTTCCATTTCCTGTGAATGAAGGATTTCCTGCATCCGTTCCGTTTTCAGCACCTGCATCAGGTAATGTTTCAACGAAATCTGGCTGATCTGCATCTTCTGGTCTGTCAGCGAAATCTGGTCTTCCTTGACCAAATGTGTTCAATTGTTGTTTGTTGTTCAATTCAAAATTTTTGAAATTTTTCATTTTCGTAAAATTTAAAGTGTAAAAAAAAGTGTTTGTTAAAGAGGAGTTTTTTGTTTGACACATAGCGCCAAGTATATTTTTCACTTTAGAAAAACCGATTCGGTTATTTCCAAAATTTATTCAAAACTATAAGGGAGGGAGAAGTTGCATTCATTGTTCATAAGAACTTTTTTCAATATTGTTTATGCAGACTTTTGAGCGGAAGCAATCATTTTTAGAATTGTCTAAAAGTATCAGCACAATAATTGAACAAGTTTTCTAATGAAAAAGAATATTAAATTGGAGAGTAAGATTGATGATACAAATTTAAACCATTGTGATGCTGCTTCAAAGAAATAGCAACTACATGATGATGTAGGATTGTAAAAAACATTTCGCCGAATAAAAATTCAAAAATCACTTTGGTATCCATTATTAGCAGCAATTCTCTTTTCGCTTTCCAAATAAGAAACAAGGTCAATATATCTATCATTCTTTGTTATTATCTATACATTTACATTTCAAGAAAATAGCCCCGAAATATTCCTAAAATAATCATTCTCCTCACCACTAATCCTCCTTTTTATGAAAATTACTTTCCAAATTGGATTGTTGATGCTTTGCTTTTCCGCAGGAATCAACACTCAACTTTTTAGTCAAATTAACGCTTCAGCTTGGAAAAATAGCAATAGCAAAAACTTGACTGATTTTCAATCAAAAAAGGTAAAAATTTCAATACCCAATTTCAAAGCAAAACTCCAATCTACAAATCAGCAGATTTCACTTCCTACTCCAAATGGAGATTTTGAAACTTTCGAAATACGGCCTGTAAAAGTTGTTGCAGATGATGTCGCTCATTTGTACACCATAAAAACATATAGAGGCGTAAAGCAAGGTGATCCTACAACCATTATTGCTTGTGATATCAGTGATGGAGGATTTCATGCTGCTATTTACGCAGAGGGTCAAACTTATTTTATCGAACCCGCCGATAGCAAGCATCCTGAAGAACTAATTGTTTTTTATAAAAAAGACAAAAAGGACGGTAAAACGAAGTGCCACACTTTGAGCCATGATCATAAAATCTCTTTGCCTGATGCCCAATCGAAAGCACCTAATAAAAAAAGAACTTTCAGATTAG
>CALHBQ010000524.1 GCA_937930815.1 uncultured Saprospiraceae bacterium
TTGGTTGCGCCTAAGGCTTCCAACTCCGCGACGAGCACATCTTCTAATCCATGAAAAGTTTTTGCTACAATTTGCACGACTCATTTTTTGATTCTTTATCAAATTTTGTATTAATGTCAGCCTAAAGTGAAATTTTCTTACCCCTATTGGTCAATAAAATTTCACTTCGACCTGACTCAAAATTTGATAAAGAATAATTTGATAAAAAACTCAAAGTTAGGATTTCCATTGATGTTTTTGACATCAAAATAAAAACGCATCAAAAATCATTGATTCTTGATGCATTTCTTGCAAGGTTAATTTTTTAAAATCGGGAAGTTATTTTTTGAGCGTTACTAAATCTTAAACCCAACGGTCAAAATAAAAGTATTATTTATTACATCATTTTGAATCAATTGAGAACTATATGCACTCGTTTGATAAGCATAAAATTCTCCTTCTGAACGATTGAAGCGATACCCTAAGTCCATAAAGAAAGCATTTTTTCTCAACCCCAATCCAGCGTTATAAACGATTGTATTTCCTGATTCATCAGTAATAGCTCCCAACACATTGGCACCTGCTCTGAATCTATAAATATCATACGTCCATTCGCCTCCTAATCTTAAATTTATAGCAGAATTGAGGTCGTTAGCTATTTCTGCGTTTAGGTTGTTCTGTCGATCGATTTCCGCGCCTGCATCACTTTGAAAATTGAATCGGCCACTTGAATAATCAACATATTCTACTTCGGCACTCAAGAAACCTCTTTTCGCTATAATAGTTCCAACACTCCCTATCAATCTCCAAGGAGTTTTCAAGCTATATTGAAAATTTCCAGAGGGAGATTCTCGCAATCCTATGGGATTAGCATTAGGATCTGTAAATCTATAATCAATAGAGGTACTAAAATCCTCTTCCAAAGCATAAACAGTTGCAGTATGGCCAGCCAAACCAAATCTTAATTGTTGATTTAATCTATAAATGAGCCCTAATTTTAAGTTGACTCCTGCCCCAGCTACAGACAAGTTTTCTTTAAATTCTAAATCTTCGAAAAAATCTACTGTTCCATTCTCATCAATCTCTTTATAAGTTTTTTCTTCTTCGAATAAAAGAATAGGTAAACCGATCATTCCTCCAACATATAGCTTGTCTTTAAAATTTGAAGCTAAAGAAATTCCAAATTCCGAAAGATAGCCCGATTGATTTATCGTTTGTGATTTATTTAATCGAGTACTTCTAAAAGATTGATAATCGCTCGCATATTCTCGTGGCCCAGTATTTTCGTTTTGATAAATGGCATCAACACCAAAAGCCAAACCGGCTTCAAAAGGATCTTGTGCTAATTCGTCAGGCTCAAAACCCTGTGCCAACTCAAGCCATCTATCGGTAATAGAACCAGTGGTTGATCCTGCGTAAGAGATATTATTCCCAAAAGTTGCCAATCGATTAATTCCCAATCCAAAATTAAAGGTTTTCCATTTTCGGGCAGGTGTTTTACTTGCGAAGACTAAACCAAAATTTTTGAGGCCAACACCTATTTTTTTATCATTTGTTGACAACTCTACATCTTCCGAAAGATTGGCATTTGTACTACCCAAACTAAAGCTTGGGGTAATCACCAACTCAGATCTTCTAAAAGCCGCCAAACCCGCTGGATTAGAACCAATCAATGAGAAATCGGCTCCGATAGCACTAAAGGAACTACCAGTTCCAATTGCTCGCCCTGTTGCTCCATACTCAATCGTGGAGTACCTTATTACATCCGAAATATTTTGAGCGGAAAGATTGAAAAGAATAAAAATAAGAATGAAAGAATATATATATTTCATTAGTTGATTTTAGTTTGAAAACAATAGGGTCAAAAATAAGACATAGAAATTATAAAATACAAAAGGCGGGTTGGTGAAAACACCGACCCGCCTTATGACATAGGAAATAAGAAAATATACTTTATTAATTCCCTCTACTTCTCTTGAAAGAACTTGACCCTTTTGAAGACCCTTTAAAAGAAGACTTGCTTCTTGTTGAAGTCTTAGGAGTGCTTCTGTAACTTCTACTTGGTTTAGTATAAGTCTTTCTTGAAGAAGAACGGTTGCTCTTATAACTTCCTCTTGAAGAAGAACCGCTGTTGCTTCCTTTCAAAGTGCCGCTTCTACGATTAGATTTATAACTTCCTCTTGTCGAAGGTTTTGAAGTTGTACTTCTTTTACCTCTATAAGAATTGTTGTTATTACTTCTCTTTCTTGAAGAATAAGTAGAGTTTTTACCAGTATTAGTTCCCCTTGTGCCACGAGTAGAAGTCGTACTTGTTCCTCTCGTTGTTCCTCTTCCACTATTAGAAGCAGAGCCATTTCCTCTTCCTAATGTTCCTGTATTACCAACATTTCTTACATCACCACTACGTCTTGAACCGTAGTAATTTCCAGTGCTGTTGTTCGTATTGGTATAATTATTAGTCCTGGTATTGTAGTTAAGTCCATTTCCATATGAAGGTGGGCAATAAGCATTGCTCCCGTAAGCACCACCGAAATTGTTATTGTAAGGACTGTTGTAACCTCCATACCCATTGAAAAAGTTTGCTCTGTTACCAGTAGCATAGCCATATCCATAAGGACTGCTCCATGGGTTTGAAAAGTATGAGCGACGGTAAGGACGGTATCTGTTCCAATTGTTATAACGATTTGCTCTTCTCCAATTTCTGTAAGAATTGTTGTTTGAGTAAATCAATACAGTCGAACCGTAGTTGTTGAAAGGTCTATTGTAACCATTACCGTAGTAGTAAGAATCTACATATACTGGGTCGTAGTAATTGAACCCATAATAAGGTCTATTGAAGCGACGAATTCTTGATGAGTAGTAATATCCATCATTATCGAATCTATCATTTCTTCTATTGAAATCATCGAAACTATCATCATCATACGCGTACTCATCTGCATCTGAAGATGAATCCTCTTCGTCAGTGTAAGTATCTTCGTCGTAATCATTTGTTTCGTAATAGTCTCCGTCAGTGTCTGGGTTGTAGTAAACATCATCGTACTGCGCAAAAGCAGATACGTTGAATAAAAGTGCTAACGATAAAACCCAATAGGTGAAATTATTCTTTTTCATATCTAAAAATATATTTAAAGATTTGTTGAAGGAATTTTTAAATTTCTTTCTGTGTTTCAATATATAAGACGTAATAATGATTAAAACGCCACATCTATAAAACGACAGTAAGTTTGTTGTGTTCATTTCTTACGACTGTAAATTATTACTTTTGCGACTCTTTTTTTGTTAAAATTCGTTTAAAGTCATTTTTAAGGCTAGTTAATTTATTTTCAAGAGGTGAAATTCGTACCTTTTTTTTGTTAAAAAACGTATTTAAAGCACTGGTAATCAATCAATAACAATTGTGTTAAAATTAATTATATCGAATGTCAAAAGAAATCACAAGTAGAAGCGAGGACTACTCGAAATGGTACAATGATATTGTAAAAAAAGCTGAATTGGCAGACCACTCAGCAGTAAGAGGCTGTATGGTTATAAAACCAACTGGCTTTGCGATTTGGGAAAACATGCAAAAGCAGCTTGACAAGATGTTTAAAGACACTGGTCACGTGAATGCGTACTTCCCGCTTTTCGTACCAAAAAGTCTTTTTGAGGCAGAGGAAAAGAACGCAGAAGGTTTTGCAAAGGAATGTGCGGTCGTTACCCATTACCGACTAAAAACCAACCCCGATGACAAATCGAAATTGATGGTTGACCCTGATGCAAAATTGGAAGAAGAACTAATTGTGCGACCAACTTCTGAGGCGATTATTTGGAATACTTACCGAGATTGGATCAAATCATATAGAGATTTACCATTATTGATAAATCAGTGGGCCAACGTTGTTCGTTGGGAAATGCGTACTCGAATGTTTTTGAGAACGGCTGAATTTCTTTGGCAGGAAGGACATACTGCTCACTCGACCAAAGAGGAAGCAATCGAAGAAGCAAAACTTATGCAAGATGTTTATGCACAGTTTGCTGAAGAATATATGGCCATGCCTGTAATCAAAGGAATCAAATCTGAAAGTGAGCGATTTGCAGGTGCAGATGACACTTATACAATTGAAGCATTGATGCAAGATGGCAAAGCATTACAAGCAGGTACTTCTCACTTTTTAGGTCAAAATTTCGCGAAAGCTTTTGAAGTGAAATTTACGGATTCTGATCAGAAAGAAAAATATGTTTGGGCAACTTCATGGGGCGTTTCGACGCGTTTGGTTGGTGGATTGATCATGACGCATTCGGATGATCAAGGATTGGTGATTCCTCCAAAATTAGCTCCAACACAGGTTGTGATTGTACCGATTCCAAAACCAGGCGAGGAGATTGATGAAGTAGCCAATAAAATTATGGCTGGTTTAAAAGAAAAAGGAATTTCTGTAAAATACGATCAAGATGAGAAGAAACGTCCAGGTTTCAAGTTTGCAGAACATGAGATGAAAGGAATTCCAGTAAGAATTGGAATTGGTAAACGAGATTTGGAAAAAGGAGTAGTAGAGGTTGCTCGTAGAGATACGAAAGAAAAGGCTTCTATTGGTTTAGATAATGTTGTTGCACATGTTGAACAACTGATGGAAGATATTCAAAACAATCTTTTCCAGCGTGCTTTGGATTATCGAAATGACCACATGACTTCTGTTGATACTTTTGATGAATTCAAAAAAGTATTAGAAGAAAAAGGTGGTTTCATTTCTGCCCACTGGGACGGAACAGCAGAGACAGAGGATAAAATCAAAAAAGAGACAAAAGCGACGATTCGATGTATTCCGAATGATGCAAAAGAGGAAGATGGAAAATGTGTTTTCTCAGGAAAACCTTCGAAAAGGAGAGTTCTTTTCGCGAAAGCGTATTAAGAGACAACAGATTTTAGATATTAGATATTAGACAAGGGCATTCTGTTTACGCAGGATGCCTTTTGTTTTTTGTAGCTTTGAGGCATATCATCTGAGAAAATTATACAAAAATGTGCGGTAGATATTCATTTACAGCTTCAAAGGAAAAAGTAAAGGCTCAAATCCCCGAGATAGAAACGGGGGATAATTTGCGACACAGCTACAATATTGCTCCCACTCAGCACGCCTACATTATCACGAGCGAAAGACCTGAGAAACTTCAATATTACAGTTGGGGATTGGTTCCATATTGGTCAAGGGATGGGAAGAATAGCGGCAAATTAATCAATGCTCGAATGGAAGGAATAGAAGTGAAACCTTCTTTCAGGGTTCCCATCAGAAAAAAAAGATGTGTGGTTTTGGCAGATAGTTTTTACGAATGGCGAAAAATCGGAAAGAACAAAGTCCCCTATCGCATTTTTCTAAAAAATGGAAAACTCCTCGAAATGGCTGGCATCTATGATGTTTGGCAACAAGGCGATATTGGTCAAAGAACATTTTCTGTCATCACTACTTCTCCCAACGCTGAAATGTCTTCTCTCCATTCCAGAATGCCTGTTATCTTTGAAAATGAAGACGATCGCAATCTTTGGCTCGACAACAGTTTAACACTCGAAGAAGTATTATCTTTGCTCAAAACCCCTTCAGATGACATTCTAAAGTACTATCGAGTATCAGAAAGGTTGAATTCCCCTCAAAATAATTCGAGTCACTTACACCAAGAGTTACCCGAATTGCCATCTTTGTTTTAGAGAGCGGTAAGATCTAAGGCCGCCTCGCTGTTAGATTTTTAAAAAATTAAAATTTTTGAACCATGGCATTCCGATTACCACGAAACCAGCAATTCAACTACAAACCTCGTTTTTGGGAACAAGAAAAAGAGGAATTGGAGCAACGCGTCAAGCAAATGCAAGAGGGTGAAGAATCGACACCTGAAGAAATTAAAGAGCGCATCAGTATGCGTTTTAAAAGTAGAAGGGGGTATAGTCCTGAAGTAGGCTATCGAGATGCGCAAATCAAAAAGTCAAATATGACTTTGGTCGCTTCTATTGCGGTGCTTTCGTTTATCTCTTATTTGATTTTGGAGGGGAGTTTTGCGGATATGCTTCGGTATTTCTTTTAAGTGACTTAGTAGCACAGGCATCCCTGCCTGTGTATGGTCGCTGGGAATCATAGGCAAGGATGCCTTTGCTACACCTTCTCTTTCAAAAACTGCCCAGTATAAGATTTCTTAATCTTCTTCAATCCTTCTGGGGCTCCTTGATAAAGAAGATCTCCACCGCCTTTTCCACCCTCTGGGCCAAGATCAATCACCCAATCTGCTGATTTGATGACTTCCATATTGTGTTCCACAACGAGTACAGTATGACCTTTTTCAACCAAGGCTTGCAGTGCATCCAATAGCTTTTGAATATCATGAAAATGCAAACCCGTCGTCGGTTCATCGAAGATGAAAAAGATATTATCGGACTTATTGTTTTTATTTAAAAAACTGGCGAGTTTAACCCGTTGCGCTTCTCCACCAGAAAGGGTGCTGGATGCTTGGCCTAATTGCACATAGCCCAATCCCACACTTTGCAGCGGTCTGATTTTATTAAGAATATCTTTTTGTTCTTCGAAGAATTCGAGCGCTTCATCTATCGTCAAACTAAGGATATCAAAGATGTTT
>CALHBQ010000525.1 GCA_937930815.1 uncultured Saprospiraceae bacterium
TAAAATCGACTCTGAAGGAAAGAATTGCGCACCCAAATATTTCAGAGATGCGAGCAGAAATGATGGTCGTTGCGCTGATTTTAATTCAATTCGTTTTGGAGAAAACAGGTATTGAGCAAGTCTTCGTTTCCAATTATGCATTGAAGGAAGGATTCTTTTTTAGTAATTGAAAACCTTACAAATTATACCCCACCTTTAATACCAAAAAAGCAGGTGTCTCTCCTGCAATTCCAATCGTAAATCGTTTTTGAATTTGCATATACAACCCAGCAGATAAGCCTAAACTAAAAAAAGAAGAATTGACTTGAGTCGTTTTATCCTTTTCAAAATAATAAAGAATGCCACCCATAAGATTTAAATATGGACGAAAATCTCTGTCATTTTCAAGAATATAAATTCGTCCTCCGATTAAAGCATTGGCAGCTTGCGCCTTAGCAGGATCACCAATAATAAACTTATTGATATTTGCATAAGCGTAAGAAAGTTGTCCTTCAATCGCAAAGAAATCTGAAAAGCTAAAATTGGGATTGATTCCTAAATGAAATCCTCTTCCACCATCAAGTATTGGGATAGCCCAACCAACGGTAACAGTTGCTTCCAATTGTTTTGCTTTTTGTTCTTCCTGAGCATTGATTGTACTCGTCAGAAAGAAGAAAAGAAAAAGTAAGTAAAATCTCATGTAGTAACGGGTGATAATATTGAGCCAAGATATAAAATGTTTTAGTTTTCATAACTTCATTATCACCTAAATTGCTACTTACTCACATTATACCCAACCGAAACACCAATTCTGTGTCCTGACTTTCCAGGTATAAAAAAGGCATTGACTGGGATATTCAATTTTCCAGATCTAAAAGTCTTTCCGATTCCGAATACAAATCTTGATTCGATTCCAAATGCACCTCGACTGTCCAATCTTTTAGAGGCAGCTGGCAATTCTTCCGCTGGCACATCAAAAGGTGGTTGGCTTTCCAAATACCATTCTCCTTCATAGTTGAAACCATTGGCTTTTTGAGTGGAATATAAGATGGGCCCAAATGCAAATTCTAAACCAGTACGACTACTTCTCATTCCATTCAAGATAGAAAGACTTGGGATAAATTTCCCTTGATCAAGACCTGTGACCATCGGAATGATTTCAAACAATGCCTGAAAATTTCCCTGGTTGATGTATTGAATTTCGAATTGATATCCAAATTGAAACATCATAGGATATAGATCATAACCACCTTCCGATTTAGCTGCTTTGAAAATTTCGGCATCTTGCCCAGTCATCATCATCATCCCCATTCTTGGGCCATTGAGATTGAGACGTGGCTTCTCGGTATTAACTGCGCTTTTGTAATCATCTCTTTTGGTCAATTTTTCGAGCAAATTTTGGTCAATTTCCATTTCAAACATCTGTCGCAAAGTCAATTGAATCATCGATTGCAATTGTTGACGAAGGTTCAAAAATTCCATTACTTGTGTTTTTTCAATGCTTCCTGTGCCCACGTCAATTAGTCGATAAGTAATATTGATTTGCTCTCCAATCACTTCAATTTTACCGGTTAACATTTTGTCTGTTTTAATAGCTTTTCCAACTTCGAGTAAACATAATTTTCCAAAACAGTTCTCCTTTTCGATTCCATTTTTTTCTAAAAGAAAATCTGCATCGTAACGATCCATTACTTCAAAATTGCCCAGCTTACTCAACTCTGTTCGAGTGATAGAACCTGCTTGGTCTGCTTCCATTGTGAAGCCGTCGATATCGATTCCGAGTACGCCCACAATTGGTTTTGGCGTTGATTGTGCCATTAAAATTGTTGTTCCAAAAAGTGCACATACAAGTGCGATTGATTTTAAAATTCTGTTTGATAAATTCATTTTTAAACGTTTTATTAATTTTTAAAATTAGAGTTAGAAATTTCAGGTAGCCGGGATGCAATTCCGTCTATTATTATTTTTTGCGGGTTTGATTTCCGCTACCTGTGATGTGATTATTGATTAAATTATTATGTAAAACTTAATTGGCCGACAAGTATTTATATGGTATTTTATATCCATTGTTTGAGTCTCCATTTATTGGAATATTCACTTTAATAGAAGCAATCCCACCTCCAATAAATCCACCTATAGCTCCTAATGCAAGACTATTCCCAATAGCCTTAACAGAACAAGCAAACGTGGCAACACCATCTAAGCTCCTTTCTAAGCCACTACTATTCGGATTTGATTCACATTTGTCCGATAATGCGTAACCCAAACCTAATCCAGCTATTGCTCCCAATAAAGTGCCTAAAACAACATTTCCATCTTTTCTAACTTTAAGATACTCAATGTTTTCCCATGAGATATTTTTTGTTTTCTTAAGATCGAACATTGTCACATTTTGATCATCAATTGTTGCGATATAGCCAATTGTATTCAAAGCTGGATCATTGGATTTCAACCAAACTTTATATTTATAATTCATATCAGGTTTTGGCTTTGAATTTTGAGCAAAACTAACTTGCCTGGTAAAGCCAAAACAAATCAATAGAACTAAGAGTAAATTAAATTTTTTCATGTTTATAAATTTTCTGTTACTAAATTTGATGAAACAAAGATGCTGCTCATTGTCGCCCAAATTGAAACCAATACATCAAAACAGAAAATACTTTTTCACTATTCAAACACAAATCTGAACTCATCGACACTTCTGTTTACGAATTGTAAACTATCGCTTAGCTCTTTTTTATTTTGATGAAATATCGGAAACGAGTTTTTGATAATCAATTTTAGTAAAATGACGCTGATCTCTTGGCAAAGATTTCAGATATTTAATTTGAACTTCTTCATTTAGAAAAATACCATTCACTGCTTTATTGATTGTCGATTCATTGGCTGTTCTTTCTTTCTCGATTGCGACCACCAATTGATTATCTATCTGTAAAAGCGTTCCCAAGTTTACACCTTCAATCTTTTTCAACTGCGGCTCAATTATAAAAGGAGCGTACACTTTTTTATTAAAATGAATCAGCTGTTTACACCTTCCGATCAAAAATAGATTGCCTTCCTCATCCACGAAACCAGCGTCACCTGTTCGATGCCAAACGTCTGGGCCGTGTATGATTTTATTCAAACGGACGGCTTCTTCGTTTCTAAAATAATCCCTCAAAACGTGATCGCCAGCTACAATGATTTCACCAATCTGACCAGCAGGCAATTGCAAACGTTCTAAGTCAGCACCATCAATTGCTTCGTCCTCAATTTGGATAATTCTCAAATCTGTTTTTGAAAAAACCTTTCCAACCAAAAGCCCATTCATTATCGAAGTTGTGCGCAATTGATCTGCGGAAATTCCACTAATTGGTTCCGCCTCCGTTGAGCCATAAACGACCTCCACATCTGCATAGGCAAAATTGGTTTGTAGGAAAGCTGCCTCATTTGGAAACACTGGCGCACCGCCTGTAAATACCTTTCGCAACGATGGTAGCAATTCACCTTTTTCATCTAAATGCGTTGCTATTTTCTTTACAAAAAAAGGAGAAGCAATCAATCGCATCACGCGATGTTTTCTGATTTGGTTAATGATAACTTCAGCATTTAACTGCTCAGGTTTTCGAGGATTGAAATCTGGCAAAACCGAGGTCACTCCAGTTCCTAAATTCAGTAAAACGAAAATTGGTAGTGCAGGCATTTCAACCTCCCCTTGTTTCGGTTTTATTTTTTGAATTAAGGCTTCCATTTGTGCATTCAAAAAACCATGTGTTCGGTCGGCTGCTTTTGGGATACCAGTGCTTCCTGTCGTAAATGTGATTAAGGCTTGGTCGGTTGATTTAACCAATTCTATTTTTACTGGAGCGGTTGATTTCATTTGAGATGGAGACATCCAAACTGGAATCTTACGTAATTTTGAAACCAAACATCCCAACAATTTCCCTTTCCAAAAAGCAACAAATCCTTTGCAATCTGCGACTTCACATGCTTTTTTGAGGCGACTCATTGAAGACCATTCGTCCAAAAAAACAGCAACCGCACCTATCTGAAATAAAGCCAAAACCACTCGATACAAATCAACCGAAACAGGCACAAAAACTAAAACCCGATCTCCTTTTCCAATTCCTTTCGATTTGAAATAATGAGCAGTTTGATTTACGGCCAATTGCAATTCACCAAA
>CALHBQ010000526.1 GCA_937930815.1 uncultured Saprospiraceae bacterium
GATAAAACGGTTTAAAAACTTCGGCTCTGATATGTTTGATTTTCAAAATCGAGCATATCTTGATTTGGGTAAGCAAAATGTAAAAAGGAGATTGCACTGGAAAAGATATGACGAATTTTGAAAATTCGCTATATCTGGCAACTGTAAAGGAAAAGACAACCACCTTACCAAAACTCAAAATAACCACAAACAAATTAGGGGTCAACCAACCAATAGACGTCTCTTTGGCGTATTCCCTATTAGAGACCTTAATTTCAAACTATTAATATTAATTTATGAATTTTAAGAATTACCTACTTCTGAGTTTTCTCTTTATTTCAACTATTGGTTTTAGTCAAAATGGAAATGACCTTTTTGACATCGATACGCTTCATGAAATAAGGTTTACGTTTTCAGAATCTAATTATTGGGCTATTTTAAATAGAAACTATAATAACTCGGTTGATCAAAACACAGGGGTGCCGACAAATACCCCTTACCTCCAAGGCACCTTTTCTTTTGATGGAGAAGTGATGGATTCGGTAGGCTTGCGCCAAAAAGGATTCTCTTCCTATTTCGCTTCAAACGAAATGAAGAAATCATTCAAAGTAGATTTGAATGAATTTGTAAATGGTCAAAATTTTGATGGCATCAAGAAATTTAACCTCGCGAATGGAGTAGGAGATCCTGCCATGCAGCGTGATGTGATTTGCTACGATTTGATGCGAAAAGCAGGAATCAATGCACCAAGAACTGCTTATGCAAAAGTATATTTGAATGACACTTATTGGGGTGTTTATGTCATCATTGAGCAGGTGGATAAAACTTTCTTAGACGCTAATTTTGCAGATGGCAACGGAGATCTATACAAAAATATCGGTTGGTCCGAGTTGGAATATTTAGGTGATGATCCGAGAAATTACGGTGAGTCAATCGCATTGCGTACCAATGAAGATACACCTAACTGGTCAGATTATACGGAGTTTGTAAGAGTGATAAATCAGACGCCACAAAGCCAGTTCAAAGAAGAAATCGAAAAGGTTTTCAACGTAGATTATTACTTACGAGTGTTGGCGATTGATGTGATGACCAACAATTGGGATTCTTATATGGAGCATGGTCGTAATTTTTATCTTTATCACGAGCCATCTTCCAGCCAGTTCTTTTGGATTCCTTGGGATTATAACTTAGCAATGGGTGGTAGTTTTGAAAATGGTGGTGGTGGTCCTGGTGGGCCAGGCGGATCAATTGATGATCCTGAAAACTGTCCGACCATACTTTCGGGAGATGCACCTCATTCTCCAGAAGATTCACTTTTTCAGTCAGTAATTGAGATCGCTCCTTTCTGTTGCTTTGAAGAATGGGATGGCTTTTGTCAAGAAGCATATGATCATTTGGAAAATATTGGTGATTGTAATTCCATTGCAAATGGGACTAGCCCTTACCCAGCCTCTGATCCAATATTTCAACAAGTTACCTTTTTTGAAACTCAATGTTGTAGTGGAGATTGGACCAACGAATGTCAGGAAATTTATGATGATATATCAGAGTTTGAAAATGGAGGAGGACAAGGAATTGATGATTTTTCTTTACAAATGAGTGATTCTGAAAAGACTTTAATAAGAAAAATATTAATGGTACCAGAATATCGCGCTCGCTACTACAATTACGCTTGCCATATTTTGGATGATAATTTTACAATAAATCGACTGGAGACCATGATTGATCAAAACGCCGATTTGATTTCTGATGCAGTTGAGATGGAAATGAATCCAAACTTTCCGTTTGATGATTTTCTCTATGATGTAAGTGAAGGTCTTGATTCTGCCACTCAAACCATTTCAACTTTAAAGCAGTTCATCAATTATCGAGTTGAGATTTTGGAACAAGAATTAGATAGTTTAGGACATAACTGTTCAGCAACATTTGCGCCGATTGATTGGCAAGATGTGGTAGTCAATGAATTCGTTGCTTCCAATGACAGCACCAGCAATATTTTCGATCAAGATGGAGAAGCGGATGATTGGATTGAGCTTTATAACAATACGGCACAAGCGGTTGATTTGACCGATTTTTTCCTTTCGGATAATTATAGCAATCCTTTAAAATGGAGTTTCCCAACTGGTACTACGATTCCAGCGAATGGCTTTCTAATTGTTTGGGCAGACGAAAATGGCATGGAAGATGGCCTTCACGCAAATTTCAAATTGTCAAAAGGAGGAGAGTCAATTATGCTCGTTCACTCAGATGGAACATTCATTGATTCGCTCTCATTTGGTCAGCAAGAGACGAATGTTCCATATGCAAGAGTTCCAAATGGAACAGGTGATTTTCAATCACACTACCCGACTTTCAATATGAATAACGATGGCCCTTCTGCGGTCAATGAATTGGATGGCATTAGTTTTAAAGTCTATCCTAATCCAGCAAACGAGGTGCTAAATATCACTTTCGAAAACGACCTTGATTTTGAAAAAGTGAATTTATCAATGACTAATATGTTAGGTCAAATCGTTTTCCGAAATCAAAATCAATTCAATCAGCAAACTCAAATTGATGTAAGTGGATTGACGGCAGGTCTGTACTTTTTGATTTTAGAAAAAGGAAAATCGAGGGTTGCGAGGAAAGTAGTAATTGAGTAAAACGAGGTACGAGATGCGGGTTGCGAGGTACGTGACCCGCATCTCGCAACCCGCATCTCGCTTCACTCATAATAAACCCCCATCAACTTCTCCGCGCGATCCTTAAAGGCCTTATAATCATTATCGAGTTTATGAAAAAATAATTCTCGATATTGGAACCCTTCTGAGCTGATAAGCACCGAACGTTTTTTGATGTTATTAATCCACTGTTCTGCATGATTGTAAAAATGTGGATTGTAGCTTATCATAAATTGCGGCATATCAATACCGATGAAAGCGCCTTTCACTTGTGCCGATTCGTAAAGTAAAATGTTGGCGTAGTTTCCAAATTCATTTAGGTAAATTTTCAAACCAGCGCTGTCCTCGTATCCTGCACGAGTACCAGTGAGTGCAGTTTGTCGCAACTCATTTATCAAACTTTGAATATCTCTAATCAATCGAGTGATAAATGAACTGCTCTCAAAAGCACGAATTGTAATACAAAAATATATCTGTTGATAAAGGTTGGAAAGCATGTTCGAATTCCAAATTTCAGTTACGGGCGAACCTGCATAATAAATGGTTACTTCTTGCCTCAGTTTTTCCATTTTAGCATCAATGGCCATGTTTTCGTCGATGGTCAATCGAGAGTCATCCCAATGTAGGTGATTCCAAATCGACAATAAAAAGCTAAAGATATTTTTGTGTGAAAAGTAATAAGTCACTGGCAACTCATTGGCCAAGTAGGTAATATGACTGTGTTCATGTCCTTTTATAGGTTTGAAATAATAAGCAAACCGATCCATGAAGTTGGTACTAGTCGTTTTTTCTTCTTTCCAAAATGGATGAATAAACGACATATATCGATTCGATTGAAAAACATCGTCAAGCGAAACCTTAAATGCTTTTGAAAGCAAAACCAATTCCGCAGCTGTCAAAGCAGTAGTACCATTGATACGTTTGTAAACGGCTCCCTTACCAAGATTAAGCACTTCCATGGTTTTATTAAAAACCATATCTCGCCCTGCTACAGCAGTTAAATAATTGAAGAAATGACTTTGGGTACTTGTCTGATCGCTCATGTCAAAGTTTTTATCAAAATGGAATAGAGGTGATGATTAGTTTACGTATTGTAAACACAATGTAGGTTTATTTTCAATTAATACCTAAACAGTGAAAAAGTATTTTCTGTTTTGATGTATTGGTTTCAATTTGGGCGATGATGAGGCGCATCTTTGTTTCATCAAATTGAAGTTGTTTAAGAATGGAGTTTAGAAGCGAAAATTCGAGATTGAAGGTTCTGAAGAAGTCAAATTTTCAATACATAGCCGCGCTACGGATTTAAAATTTGGCAAAATCAGGTTCTTCAAAATTGGATTTGTAGCTTAAAATCTATTTTTAAACAACTTCATTATCAATAGAAAAATCAAAAAGTATTTATTATGAAAAATTTGAAAGTAGTATTAATCGGATTTTTGGTTTTCATTTCGAGCTTTTCATTTGCTCAAATGAATGTAGCAGCAACAGTAGGAGTAACAAGCCCAATCTTAGATAATGGACTTGGAATTCAGGTAGGTGTCAATCCTTCTTTTGAATTAAGCGAGTATTTTTCTCTTGAATCACAGTTCTCATTAATTCATATCGACGGAACCCAATTTATCTCAGGGGATGAATTTACAATGCAATCATATAATGCACTTGTGGGTGGACGCTTATATGTTTTGGGTAGTGAGAAATCTTTTAGGCCTTTTATCAATTTTTTGGCAGGAGCAAACTTTAATTCTGGAGAATCTCGTGAATCAGGCGTAGGAGTTTCTTTGGGGGTATATGGAGAGTTGAATGATAGCTTGCTATTCGGAGTTGCAGCAGAAACTGAAGGGTTCTTTACTGCAAAGGTGGGGTACCAATTTTAATAGGCTAAAAAAATAGGTCATCAAATGGCTGGAAAAAACTCAAACATTTTTCTCAAAATAAAAAAAATAAATCATGACTATCACTAAAAGAATTCAGTTTGAAGCAATTCCTTCAAAAGAAGGAAAAAAGGAAAGACTTGATTTTTTAAAAGAAAAAGAAGGCGTTGAAATGCCAATGTTAGCTGGAAGAAGAACAGTAAATCAACCTGCTGCTTTCAAAGGAAATATTGAAAATTTCATAGGCATCACCCAATTGCCAACAGGTTTGGTTGGGCCACTTAAAATAAATGGTGACCATGCAAAGGGAGAGTTTTTTATTCCCTTGGCAACGACAGAAGGAGCTTTAGTTGCTTCTTATTCAAGAGGGATAAAAGCCATCACCAAATCAGGTGGCGCTACGGTTTTGATTGAAAAAGAAGGGCTGCAAAGATGCCCCGCTTTCAAATTTTCAAATATGAAAGAAGGCCGTTTGTTTTTGCAGTTTATGGAAAAGAACAAAACTATTCTTCATCAAATTGTTGCCAAAAATAGCAATTACGCAAAGTTGAAATCTATCGAAAGTCAACTGATGGGTAATTTAGTTTTATTGACTTTTAGCTACGAAACAGGAGATGCAGCTGGTCAAAATATGGTAACGATTTGTACCGATGCGATTTGCAAATATTTAAATCAGTTCGCACCAATTGCTCCTCAAAAATGGTACATCGAATCCAATATGTCAGGGGACAAAAAAGCAAATGCGGCTAATTTTTCTTCAGTACGTGGGAAGCGATTAGTAGCAGATGTGACTATCCCTCGTAAGACTGTTTTGCGTGTTTTGAAAACGACTCCTGAAACAATGGAAGCCTA